>PYCK01000152.1 GCA_009649835.1 Candidatus Methanocomedens sp.
ATGCCGGAGGGGGCTGATATACTGCGCTGCGTCCCCCACCCGCACCGCCGCCGACCCCACGTCCACTGACCAGCCCCCATCCCAGGGGTCTCCTGGGTTCGGGGTGGCGGGTGCGCTGCTGGGGATTGCGCTTGTGGTGATGGCAAGACGGAACTGAATCAGTGGTGATATGAGAAGCTCCGCCCGCCGGTTTGTCTGCGAGAGGCAGTGCATGATGCTGGCGGGGGCCATGTGGATAGTGTAAAGCCGGGCGGCGGGAGATAAATGCAAGGAAGAAGGGGCACTGGGACTCGCATAAATTAACCGCAGATGAACGCAAATAAACGCAGATAAAGCCCATACGGAGGTTAAATTTCAATTATGACGCAGTATTTCACCGGAAAATCTGCGTTAATCTGCGGTTAATATTCTATTGATTGTTTTGCAGCAGACCACAATATCACCGTCCCCTACCCTTGCGCCTCGTCTTGATCTCAATAATACCCTTTGCCCGCCTCATAATCACTTCTCCCAGGAAGACCAGCAGCGCAGTGATCAGGAACAGCCAGCTCAGGCTCACATGTTCCTCACTGGTCATAATAGAGTTCTTACGGATATCGCTAAACAGTAGTGACTCTGCCTGATCAACATTGTAGACCCTGCCGCCGCTGTGCTTCACAGCTTCAAGGAAATCGGGATCGTTGCCCACATCCCTGTATTCCAGGGGATAGTTCACTGCAGCCGTATCTTCCAGCGTAACACCACCGGCCGAGACTTGTAAGGTGAACAGGCCTATGTGTTCGGGTTCTATCACCCCTTCGTAAGTACGTTCCCCGGTCTGGCTGACAGGCACATCCTGTTTGCCAAAGACCACAGCAGGCATTTCGTTACTCCGAATGATAACGGTTCCAGGGGAGCCAAGGTTCATATCACCCGAATAGACCACAATACCACCTTCGGGCCTGGGGTCACCAACAGCCCAGTTGACCATACTTGGCAGCAGGCGGGCATTCTCTCCCGAATACAGTGCACCGGCCCACATGTTGCCGTTATCTGAGCTGAGGCTTACCACCCGCCCCAGGCCGAACTCCCATACTGTGACCACGGGTTTGCCCATACTTGTAGTGACCAGCCGCCTGGCACCTACCTTCTGGGTCACGTCATTGTAACCAGAGACGCTGCCTGAGATGTTCAGGTAACGTGTGATGAAATGCTCCTCGTCCAGCCGGACGATGGCATAAGCATCGAGTCCGTCCTCTGGCAGGTCAGGGGATTCCTGGCCGAACGTTAGGTCAAGCCGCTGGTCCAGTTCAAGCTGGATAAAATCGCCTCCTACCTGGTCGGCAAGCACTTTCAGGAAATAATCACCCCTGTTATTATCGGTCTTTACCTCACGTTCCTTTACCACATTGGTCTTTATCATCACAAAGATCATTTCAGTTTCAGTGCTATCCATGCCTGAGATCTCTATTTTGCTATCCTCAAAACTATCCTTCACAGCCCCGTCAGAGAACACAAGCATATATTTCTGGCCGCTGGTATTATCCAGCATATCAGCGGCAGTTGAAATGCCCTCATCCATCGACGTGCCGCCATACCCTGTCTTTAGTTTAGACACCTTGTCCTTCAATGTATCGCGGTTGGCATGGCTGGACATGGGAAGCAGGCCGTCACTTACCGAGATGGCATCGCCGCCGTAAGCCACCACTCCCACATTGGTATCCCTGCCCATATCATTCAGCAGGTTGATGGCCATGGCCTTCTCAACGTCAAGTGCCTCGTGGGCGCTGATACTGCCGCTGATATCCAGCACAAGCACCACATTAACACTGCCGGCATAGGCACTGGAATACGATTCTACAGGCAGTATGGCCTCAATAGACGAATCCAGGTAGTCACCGAAATCATAACTGTTATCGCCTCCGACCACGAGCAGCCCGCCTCCGCCGGCAGTATATTCCCGCAATTTCCCGATGGAACTGCCGGATAACCGGCCATCATTGATATTATCCAGCACCACGGCCTTGTAATCTGTCAGGTTGGCATCATCAAGGGAGGAAACAGTGTTCGTTTCGTACAGGTTCCTGAGTACCTTGTAAAGGGGTGAATCGTCATCAGGTGAGACCAGTAATAACCTGGGTTTGGGTACAACATAGATGGTCTTATTAAACACATTGTTCCCGGAGCGCATATCATCACCAGAGGATATCCTGGCAGTTATCAAATGTGGTCCCAGCGACTGGAAGGTACTTGAGAAACCTACAATCTTTATGGGTTTGGTCTGGGTCACAGTCTGGCTGGACACAGGGCTACCGTCCACCTCTATGGACAGCTTGTAAGTAGTATTGCTCTTAGCCTGCCTGACCTCCACACCCACAAGGTTCTCGTTACCAAGCACCGCTGTCCTGGCACCAGTTATCTCAACGCTCAGGTCGTTCTCCTTCGGTGTCTGGGTAATAGCATATACGACTGTGCCGGTGCCAGAAACAAAATCAATGGTCTCGGCCAGGTCGCTGCCAAAGTTATTGTTCCCGTCAGAAACCACTATAATATGGTCATCACCAGTGGATGATGCAAGTATCTCATCACCAATATCAGACCGCAAACCCCCCATCTTCTCCATCCTGGCAGGAGTGGTATCCTGCAATTTATCAAATATCTCCTCTGCCGTACCGCTTTCGAATATATCCATACTTTCGGTCTCGTCAGAGAGCACAGTAATGGTGGGTGTTTCATTGATCTCTGTCACAGTCACCGGATTATACGGCCCGGCCAGTGCAACTACCAGCAGGGATACAATGATTATCCGGCTCAGTATCAGGCTGCGCCTGGCCCCTTTATGTATCAGCACCCAGCCAATGACAATGACAGGGAGCACACCCAGCAGGTATTCAATATTCTCAAAGGCTATCGGGACAGAGGCTGTCATGACAGCTCCCTCCTGCGTTTAATGATAATAAGTTCAAGTATGATCAGGCCCAGTACCGCCCAGATAAGATATGGAGTAATATCTTTTTTCACGTCCTCACGGACCACTTCCGGTCGTTCAATGTACCTGCTGGTGACACTACTTGCATCCAGGGAAATTTCATTCACATCAGATTCACGGGCATCGTACAGGTTTGCAGCTATCACCTGCGGCCCGATATGGTATAACCCGGCCTGGTCCACCCACAGGCTGGATGAAGTAAGAGTGCTGCCGTCGGGATAGGTAATTGTTTGCGTGGAAGGCATCCTGATAACAGTGCCTGTCCTGACATTGTGCTCGCTACTGTCAGTGCCCCCAAGCCAGTTAAGCATCTGCTTCCAGAAGATAGGGAATTGCGGCATGGCTGCAAACCCTGACCAGGCATCATCGCCTGTGACATCGTTTAGCCCCAGGTAAACAACGGTTCCCTCACCCTGCCTGCGGTAGGAGAGCATAGGCGAATCGTCAGAAGCCTCCATCAATACAGTAACATCTTCGGGTGCACTTCCCCTGATATGTTGTACTACCTCCAGGTCAACCTTCTGGTCCTCCTCCTGGTCTGTCACCGGGATGCCGGCAGTTATCGGGTTCTCCCGGACCACCTTCAGGTCTGTCTCATTTGACATGCCTGTAATGTTAATTGGCAGCAGGCTGCCTTCTATATGTGCCAGGCCAGGTGATGCAGTGGCGATCACCACACCCCCATTGTCTACGAATCCGGTAAGTATGGCGGCCGGGTCAGGACCCAGGGAATTATTATCCACCATTCCCAGGATAACAATTCCGTAACCGGACAGGTCCGGCGGCAGGGATGAACTGTATTCGACATCTCCTGCAGGTAGTAACAACTCCAGGGCAGTTCTGGTGGGAGTCCTGGTACGAGTCCCGGTGGCAGTCTGCTCCCTGGTATCCACCAGTAAAACACGTCCCTCTGCGGCCACCGGGATATAAACGTAAGCAGTATCATCGATCTTCAACTCACCGCCGCCTGTGATGCTAATTTCGGTTATTCCGGTTTTCAGGTTTTGCACAATGTATGCACGGGTGCTGCCGGCAGGGATGCTGAGGGTACCACCTCTTTGTTCATTCCCTGTCTTAATATCCAGTGACACCGTAGCCTTACGGTCGTTGAAGTTCTTGACAGCCAGGTTCAGGTTGTATGCCCCATCCTTCACTTCAAGCCAGCCATTCACAATGCCAATATTACTACTCTTCCCGCCCACCTGTACGAACTCCACCCTTACACCGTTGTATTCTGCCAGACCCTTTGCCACCAGCGGGTCATTCCCGCTCCATGTAGCAAAGTCAGAGAATACTATAACGGTCCCGCCCGGTCCTGCCAGCCGCTGGCTATAGGTTATGGCGGCGGCGATATCAGCCGATATCGCCCGCTGGGGTGTTATGGCGATGACCTCCTTTGTCCGGGTTTTGTCACCTTCTTTCACAGCTAGTACTGGTACATTCTGCGCCCATACCACGCTGTTCACAGCCGAGAGCCTATCTGCTGCCATGGCTTTTGCCTCATCCAGCCTGCCGCCTGCCTGCATACTGGCCGAGTTGTCTATCACGATAACCGTATGCTGGCCAGATACTTTCTCCTCCATGATATAGGGGGCGGCAGCGGCAAGGCTTAACAGTATCAGTACAAGCAGTTGTATTAAAAACAGCGGGTCACGGATGAGCTTTCTCAGCAGCAGTGATAATTTATTGCGCTGCTGCTCACGTTTTAAGAAGAACAGCAGTGACGGTATATCAAGATCAATGGTCCTTGGGCGCAGCAGGTAGAGGATTATCAGCGGGATGATACTGGCCAGGGCCAGCAGTGCCAGTTGATTTGAAAACAGGATATCAGATATGGCAGCCAACAATATCATCTCCCGTGGATGGTCCTGTAGATGGCCTCAAGGATTGGCAGATCTGTCCTGAACGTAAAGAAATCCGCACCCAGCCTGTCGCACTCATATTTCAGGGCCGCATTGTGTGACTGCAGTTCACTGCCATATTCTAAAACAAAGCCAGTATTGATATCTGTGAACATCTGCTCACGGGTCTCAAGGTCACGCAGTTTAACAGCTCCCAGTTCTGCCAGTTCAATTTCTCCCGGGTCCAGCACCTGGATAACGATCAGGTCATGCCGTCCCAGTCTGTACAGGGCAGGCTTGATATCATCCAGCGGTGCAAGAAAATCAGAAATGATAATGACCCTTGATTTTGATTTTATAACACTGCTGTACTGCTGCACTGGCTCGTTAAGTCCTGTGGAACCGCCGGGTTTGGTGGCATTCAACTGGTCGATGGATGCCAGCAGGTTCACCCTTCCCCTGCCTGGTTTGGATATATTGATATCGTCAGTGAATGTGGAAATGGCAAACTTCTCGTTATCCTTCATGACCAGGTAGGCAAATCCCAGTGCCAGCATGGCACCATATTCGTATTTATTCAACCCTTCGGCAGGATAATCCATGCTGCCACTGGTATCAAGCAGGATATGGGTGACCAGGTCCCGGTATTCCTCGAACTGCCTGACATACAGCTTCTCGGTTCGCGCATATACCCTCCAGTCGATTGTCCTGAAATCGTCTCCCCTTTCATATTCACGGAAACCATAGGCATCTGTACCCCTTCCCACCTTTGTGGAACGCCGGGCTCCTGTATACTGGCTGGATACCCTTTTTTGTGCCACAAAAGAGAAACGTTCAAGTTCGCGGAGGAAATCGGTCGATATCATGCTGGTCAAAAGGTCCGGACCTTATTCATCAGAGTATTTTAGCGTGTTTAATGATACCATCGATCACATGTTCAAGGGTTACGCCCTTGCGCTGGGATTCGAAGTTCAGGATGATCCTGTGTTTTAATACAGGATAGGCCATTTTCACCACATCCTCCTCGCTGACAAAGTTGCGAGCGTTGATCAGTGCCCTTGCCTTGGCTGCCAGGATAAGCCCTATACTGGCCCTGGGTGAGGCACCGAATTCAATAAATTCAGCATCTTTCCTTGTCTGGATAACAATATTGATGGCTCTCTTTTTCATTTCATCTGAAATGGGCACATCCCTCACCAGGGTCTGGAGTTCAAGTAGTTTATCCCTGGTCAATATCCTGCTGACGCTGGGAACCACGTTGCGGGTGTATCTCTCTACTATCTCATCTTCTTCCTCATACGTGGGATAGTCCAGGTTGATCTTCAGTAAAAAGCGGTCCAATTGGGCCTCAGGCAGGGGGAATGTCCCTTCCATCTCAATTGGGTTCTGGGTAGCAAGTACAAAGAACGGCCTATCAAGTTTATAAGTCTCATTGCCAACTGTAACCTGTTTTTCCTGCATGCTCTCAAGCAATGCACTCTGGGTCTTTGGTGATGCCCTGTTGATCTCATCGGCAAGTACGATATTGGCAAATACAGGCCCGGGTTCGAACCTGAACTCCTTGCCACCTCCCCTTTCTTCCACCACATAGGTGCCTGTAATGTCAGACGGCATCAGGTCAGGCGTGCACTGTATCCTGTTGAATTTCAGGTCAAGTATCCGGGACAGGGTACTGACTGTAAGTGTCTTACCAAGCCCGGGATTGCTCTCGATAAGGGCATGCCCGTCGCACATAATAGCGATCAATATCTGGGTCACTGCCTCTCGCTGCCCCACGATCACTTTCCCCATCTCGTCAAAGATCGACTGGAATATGTCGCTGGAACGCCGGTATGTATCTGACAGGTCTTTGGTGTTTCTGTTCATTCAATACCTCGCTACATTCTTTATTTATTCATTTCATATATCAATTCGTATCCACTTCAAAAAGCATGGTATTTTGACTGGATTTACAGGATTTACAGGATGTTGACGTTGCGGTATATCCTGTAGATCCTGT
>PYCK01000153.1 GCA_009649835.1 Candidatus Methanocomedens sp.
TAATAAGAGGACAAGCGGGATAATGATCATCTGTGCTGTTGATACTTTCTTAAGATATGATTCAATATATTGTTCTATGTTGATTTTCTTCATTAACAACACCATGGATGATAGATTATAGTAATAATGAATTGTAATAATAATAAATCCAATGCCTTGATTAGCAGCCGATAATGATATAACACAACCTATTTACCTTTTACTCTCATTAGGATACTAAAAAAAATGCAGGAAAAAAACATGGATGAAAGACCCACAGTTGATGAGTATTTTATGGAGATAGCTGAGGTGGTTGCCAAGCGCTCCACATGCCTGAGAAACCATGTGGGAGCCGTAATAGTACGGGATAAGCGCATCCTTTCAACAGGATATAACGGTGCGCCAAGGAACCTTGAACACTGTCTTGATATCGGGTGCATGCGTGAGCAGCAGAATATTGCTTCCGGTACCATGCATGAAATATGCAGGGCCGTACATGCAGAACAAAACGCCATCATCCAGTCAGCACTTCACGGCGTAAGTATTGAAGATGCCACCCTCTACTGTACCCACCAGCCATGTATACTATGCGCAAAGATGATAATCAATTCAAAGATAAAGAGGGTTGTATTCAATAATAATTATCCTGACACTGAAGCACTCAGGTTCTTTAAAAGTGCAGGCGTGGAAGTAAGAAGTTTACAATCAGAACCAGAATGATAACAATATAATACCAAAATAAACAACACGAATAATACCAAAATAAATATGGAGATTACATGGACGATATTGATGCAAAATTATTGAGAATCACACAAGACGGTATTTTACTTATTCCCGAGCCGTTCAATGAGGTCGCCGCACAACTGGGCATTTCTGTGGATGATGTGATACACAGGATAGAAAACATGCAGCGTGAAGGTGTTATCAGGCGCTTTGGCGCATCCATAGGGCACAGGGTGATAGGTATTACTGCAAACGCCATGTGTACCTGGAATGTACCCGATGATCGTGTAGAGGATGTAGGTGCCATTATGGCAGGATTTACAGAGGTTACCCACTGTTACCAGAGGCCCAGGAGACAGGGCTGGCCGTATAACCTGTTCACAATGGTACATGCTTACACGCAGGAAGAGTGCAGAAAAATAGCCAAACAGATATCCAGTGCAACAAGTATTGATGATTATAATATATTGTTCAGTGAAAAAGAATTTAAGAAAACCGGTGTAAGGCTTTGAATGATAACACATCCCGAACTCCACCCCTGTTGAATGAAAACATACCCGGACTCCCACCACTGTTGAATGATGATATGCCTAGACTCCCACCACTGTTGAATGATAATATGCCCGGACTTCCACCCATGTTGAATGATAACTCGCCCAGACTCTTACCCCTGTTAATAGATATGAATGGCAGGAAAGTGGTGATATTCGGTGGTGGACAGGTAGGTGAAAGAAAAGCCGCCCTGTTTTCCAGGTATGCACCCACCACTGTCATCAGCCGCAGTTTCACTCCTGCTATCCAGGAACTGGGACGGCAAGGCGTATGCCTGGTCAATACCGGTGGAGAACTGTCTGATGATGAGATCGCTCTGTATGTCAGGGATGCGTTTTTAGTAATACCCACAACAAGCGACCTGGAGCTTAACAGGAGAATACGGGATGTCGCACACAATAACGATTGCCTGGTAAATTCGGTTAACGGACTGGAAGATCTTGTGGTGCCGTCCATTATCGAGAGGGGTGATATTATCCTTGCCATCTCCACCGGTGGTGCCAGTCCTGCCCTTTCCAGGTATATGAGACAAAAGATAGAACAGGCTATTGGGCCGCAGTTCGAGGATATGGCCAGGCTTTTAGGGGAGATCAGGCCGGTATTGAAAAAAGAGGTAGGGTCCCAGGCGAACCGTTCAAGTATATTATGGGCCATACTGGAAGACAAGGATGTGTGGAAGGCACTGGCAGAGTCTTATGAACTGGCTTTCGATATTGCCTTAAAACATATAACTAATGGAGTTAAATAGTTCAACTTATAAAGCAGAGCAACCAGGAGAGTTTAATGACAGAGATTTCCAGCATGCTGATCACCCATGTAAAAGCCGGTGTGGAAGACATAGAGAAGCTTCATGCATGGCATGGCAGTGTGGATAAAATACTTAAGATGCTGTATGCCAATGAACAGGTGGAAGAGTGCTGTGTACTTATGACCTGTAACAGGGTGGAGATATATGTGGTCTCACCCAAGGGAAGTAAGGTTTTATTCCATTTTGCTAAAAAGATGAATGTACCTGAAAGGATCGTGGATTTCTATGACCATGAGGAATCCATGCGTCACCTGATGCGGGTGACATCCGGCCTGGAGTCAATGATCGTGGGAGAGGACCAGATACTGGGCCAGGTAAAGGATCTGTTCAATATTGCCAATAGTTCAGGAACTACTGGAAAGATGATCAATACGGTCTTTAGCAAAGCCATACATGTGGGAAAACGGGTCCGCAATGAAACAGCCATCAATAAGGGTTCTGTTTCTATCGGTTCTGCAGCAGTGGAACTGGCAGAGGATGAGCTTGGGACCCTTAAAGAAAAGACCATTATGGTGATCGGTGCAGGTGAAATGGGTACGCTGGTTGCCAAAGCGCTGGCAAATAAGAACATTCGTGCCATATATGTGGCCAACCGCACATATGAGAAGGCAAAAAAACTTGCAGACGAACTGGACGGGACTGCCATTAAGTACGAGGAAATGGGGGGTTATATCAAACTGTCCGATGTGGTTATCAGTGCAACTGCCGCTCCTCATCTTGTGGTTACCAGGGACATGATCGAAAATGCCATGTCAAAACGCAATAAGGATATCCTGCTTGTTGATATTGCAAATCCCAGGGATATTGAGGAAGCAACATGTCAGGTTCAGGGTGTCAGGCTTTTTAATATTGACAGTTTGAAGAGTATAAGCGAAAAGAACCTTACTAGGCGTAAGAGCGAGGTCCCGAAAGTGAAAACGATCATTGAAGAAGAACTGGAGCTGCTAAAAAAGCAGTATAAACGCCAGAACGCTGACAGGGTCATATCAGACCTGTACAGTGCAATGGATAAGATCCGGTGCCATGAACGGGATGTGGCTATTAACAAGTTGAAAGCAAACCATACCATAGGTGAGATGGAGTATGAAGTATTGAATGACCTTACCCATGCCCTGGCATATAAAATACTGGCCGAACCAACAAAAGTTTTGCGCATTGCTGCTGAACATGATGATGAAGAATATCTTACGACTGTGAAGGAACTGTTCAAACTGAACGGCGGTAAGTAAAGTAATAATAATTAATTATCAGAAGGAATGCTATGTTTCCTGTTACAAGAATGAGAAGACTCAGGTCATCGCCTTTAAGGCGGATGGTAAGAGAGACAGTATTATCAGTAGATGACCTGATCGCACCACTGTTCATTGATGAGAATCTGGCAAAGCCCCAGCCCATCGCTTCCATGCCCGGTATCAGGAGGGAGACCCCAATTAGTGTGGTAAATGAGGCCAGGGAACTGGCTGGGATGGGTATTCCTGCTGTGATACTGTTCGGGCTGCCAAAGGAAAAGGACGAGACCGGCACCCATGCATACGGTGATGACGATGTGGTCCAGAATGCCACCCGTGCGATCAAAGCCGAACTGGGAGACGATATGGTAGTCATCACAGACCTGTGCCTGTGCGAATACACATCCCACGGTCATTGCGGTATTGTGGATTATGAGACTGGGGAAGTGCAAAACGACCCCACCCTGCCCTTACTGGGTAAGACTGCAGTAAGCCATGCACGGGCAGGTGCGGATATTGTGGCACCTTCGGGAATGATGGACGGGATGGTGGCAGCCATTCGCCAGGCCCTTGATGAGAACGGTTTTACGAACACGCCGATCATGTCCTATGCTGCCAAGTACTCATCATCGTTCTACGGGCCGTTTCGGGATGCTGCGGATTCAGGATACAGTTTCGGGGACCGCTCCACTTACCAGATGGACCCGGGCAACAGCAACGAGGCCATGCGTGAGGTGCAGCAGGATATTGAGGAAGGGGCAGATATCGTGATGGTGAAACCGGCACTGCCGTACCTGGACCTGGTCTACCGTGTCAAGCACGAGTTCGGGATGCCAACGGCAGCGTATAATGTAAGCGGTGAATATTCCATGATAAAGGGGGCCGTTGACCAGGGTTGGCTGGATGAGAGTGCCATTATGGAATCCCTTATATCTATCAAACGGGCCGGGGCTGATATGATACTTACGTATTTCGCCAGGTATGCGGCTGGAAAGCTCAAGGATTAAAACGGGGATATCCTCTAAATACCGGTTTTTCTAACGTACAGGAAATCATAGTCAAAAACCAAACAATTCAAACTAATCTTTGCGGGCTTTGCGCTCTTTGCGGTGACCAAAATTAGACACCGCAAAGGACGCAAAGAGCGCAAAGTGTACAAGTATGTTAAAAATATTATGTTCTTGACTATAAAGGCTGTCAATTAATTCAAAATCCCATGAAAAATGATAGCCACAGAGAGCACCGAGGACACAGAGAGGATAAACTCTGTGCTCTTAAGTGTGCTCTGTGGCAAAAAAAGGCGGAAATCAATGTAGTCTGGTGGTTATTTGTACTGCAACGTTTGATGTGACCGTAATTGTTGGACAGTCTCTATACTAACTCATTTCGATATTGTCACATGTAATTTTTTTAGTTTCAATCAAATTATCTGACAGGATTTACAGGATATACAGGATTGGATCATATCCTGTCAATCTTGTTAATCCTGTCTGAAATATCCATTTTCTTGAATACCGCCACATTTGCCATTAATATTGTATCATCAGGTTTTCCTCCGTCAATATTCATTGGTCTTTTTATATATGCAGAGGGCTGGGTCCCAAAAATTTTTGACAACTCTTCAATTGTGAACAGTTCTTCAGGCGGGTGTGAGTGTCCTAATATTGATTCTGTTATCCTGCGCTGTTTTGCAATCTCTGCGGGGGATGCCCTTTCACGGTAATTTGGGAACCCCACCACGATAATCCCTTCCGGTTTTAAGTTCTTCCTGATGAATTGATTGATCTCACTGGAAAATATTTCCTTGTTCTTACTGGCTGAACTGTTATTACAGAGTGCGATCTCATGGGCCGCACTTACTATCAGCAGGCAGTCGGCAGGATCTGGTATCCTGACGTTAAGTGCGTCTTTTAATGACATTTGCATGGGATTGTATTTCACATGCAATAGCCGGGGGACATCCTGGATGGTTGTAGAAGGTTCGATATTAACGACAGATGCCGTTATTCCCAGGCTGTCAATGATCCTGGCCCCCATACCCGGACCGCCCCCTATATCAATTACATGATCCCAGTTTGATATTTGCTTGGACAGGACCTCTTTGACCAGTTCGTGCATAACACCTATCCTGGCAGCGAAAGTATTGGTGTAGTCCACACCGTTGAATTTTGTAATGTTATCCATGTGAATTCTTCAGGATATTTATCTGCAGTAGATATAAATTCTTGGAAAATTGAAAGTGTGATATGGATTGCATTCAGACTAAACTTGATTTTACATGAATGATAATAGATTTATACTTTAATAACAAATACTTCAACAGGTGGTCAGTATTCCCGGGATAACAGAAATCATAAGGGACCCCAGCGGTGTACCTGGAATGGACCAGATCACAGGTGGCGGATTCCCAAAAGAGACCAATATTCTATTGCTTGGCCCCACCGGGGCAGGTAAATCGTCCATGTGTATCCAGTTCACCAAATGCGGTCTGGAACTTGGTGAACAGGTATTGTATATTTCTACACAGCTTCCGCTCTATGACATGAGGGCAAAGATGAGGCAACTTGGGCTTGATACAGGAAAATATGAAGATGAAGGAAACCTGGTCCTGGTCAATCCACTTTCAATGGAAATCAGTGGTGCTGATATCGATGAACAGATGCAAGCTGCCAGGTTCGTTGAAGTAGAACAGAACATAACTACTATTGCAGGCCTGATCAATGAAGGAAAGAGGAAATTAATGAAAGACCAGATCAGGATTGTAATAGATTCACTTACTGGCCTATTATTAAATACATCCGATGAAGGATTACATGAACTTTACAGGCTAATAGAGACCATAACACGCAGGGTCCGGCTCCAGAAACATGTAGCACTTTTCACCCTTGCTCCGGCTATTGATGAGCGCACCATAGAGAGGTTGAAGTTCATAATGGATGGAGTGATGGAGTTCAAGGTAGAACTTGACTTTGATACACCAGAGAGAAAACTTATAATCCACAATCTCCTGTTCACGGACAAAGCAATTGGGCGCTATAATTATATCTTAACTCCCGATGGAATTATACTGAATCG
>PYCK01000154.1 GCA_009649835.1 Candidatus Methanocomedens sp.
ATTATATCCCATACATACAAAATTTTTAATAAATATAATGATTAATCCGTAACCTTTAAATATTGTCGTAGAATACTGAAGTAGTACAGTAAACTGTAGTGGTTGGTTGATACAATGTTGGAGTATAATAAAACAAACAACAAGATTTTTGGATTTTTTTAAACTCTTTGTTATCCTTTTTGGAGTTTAAATTTAACAAGCTTCTGTTTGTTTTTCCCATTGTATCGGACAACAACGGTTTTCTGAAAAAGTATAGGAGGAAAAATAAACGTGGCTGACAAAATAGACCTATATAGCGACAGAGGAGCTAAACTCAAAGGCGATGTCGACCTTGGAGCAATAAGTCCCCTCAGGAACAAAGCTATTAAGAAAATTGTTCACGACACAAAGCGTACAGCAGCCGTGGATCTGGCCGGAATCGAGAAGGCATTGGCACAAGGAAGGTTTGGCGGCAAAGGCCGACAAGTTCCAGCAAAGGCAATGAATTTCGATGTGGTCAAGAACGCAGACAAGATCGTAGCTAAAGTAGCTGATCTTATAAAAGTAGACGCCGGTGATGACACAAACGTGAAACCACTCAATGGCGGCAAACAGGTGCTGGTACAGATTCCATCTGCCCGTATCGAGGTAGGCGCAGAATATGTGGCTTCCCTGACATGTGCATCAATGGCAACCGTACAGGCAATGATTGAGGTTTTCGACCTGAACATGTTCAATGTTCCTGAGGTCAAGGCAGCGATCATGGGCCAGTATCCCCAGACAATGGATCTGGCTGGCGGACACGTCAAGTCCATCCTTGAGATCCCCCAGAAGGATGAGGGTCTCGGCCATTCACTGAGGAACATCATGGCAAACCACCTGGCAGCTATAACCAAGAAGAACGCAATGAACACAGCAGCCCTCTCAGGAATATATGAGCAGGCCGGTGTGTTCGAGATGGGTAATGCTCTCGGAATGTTCGAGAGGAACCAGCTTCTCGGTCTGGCATACCAGAACCTGAACGCAAACAACATTGTCTATGGTACAACCAAGGCAAACGGCGCAACAGGAACCATCGGTACAGTTATGCACTCAATCGTTGAGCGCGGAATTGAAGATGGTGTAATTGCACCTGATAAGAAAATGGGCTCAGGATACCAGATGTATAAAGCAAATGATGTATCCCTCTGGAACGCATATTGCGCAGCCGGAACCCTTGCAGCAAACCTGGTCAACTGCGGTGCAGGAAGATCACCACAGCACACTTCTTCAACATTGTTGTACTTCAACGACCTTATTGAAAAAGAGACAGGCCTGCCAGGATGCGACTGGGGTAAAGTCCAGGGTACTGCAGTAGGATTCTCCTTCTTCAGTCACTCTATCTATGGCGGCGGCGGTCCTGGTGTGTTCAACGGTAACCACGTAGTTACCAGGCACTCCCGAGGCTTCGCTATCCCATGCGTAGCAGCATCAGTATCACTTGACGCTGGTGTCCAGATGTTCACACCTGAGATGACATCCGGACTTGTCGGTGAAACATTCGGATCGGTAGAAGAATTCAGAGAGCCAATCAAGGCAGTCGCAGGAGCGGTGTAAGAACATTAGAGGATTAAATAAATGGTCAGAAACGCTTCAGTCACCAGAAAACCAATTCAGGTTGAAATTTTTCCACAAAAGGTATTGATGCCAGATACAGCTGAACAGCTGCTGAATGGTATTGACAAGGTACCCGGAGTAATTCGTATATTGATCCAGGGTCTAAGCCTGCCAAGGCAGGTAACATGGGGACCCGGAACTGGCACTCCGGTAAACCACCCGGACCGGCGAATAATCAATGTTGCAGGTCAGGCATTTGAACTGAACATCAGAGTGGGCCGGATCCAGGTAGAAATTGAGGATAGGTCTGTCAAGGATAAAATACGCAAAGTTGCGGAAGATAATTTACCTTTCCCGTTTGAATTCAGGGAAGGATTCTTCATTCGCAGGAAAGCTACCTTGGTAGACTATGCCAAATACGGTTTCAAGAGCAAAGAAGACGAGTCCATCAATCTTGATGATGAGCGGCTTCTCGGATTGGTCGATCCAAAGGCAAATCCCAAAGACCGTATTTGTATGTTGGAATCAGAAGATGAGTGATCATGTTCGGAAGAGAAACACAGTGTGTCGATTGTAGGGAAAGCATGGGTCTTGGTAGAGGTGGTGGTCTCGCACAGCGAGGCACATTATCCGAGACCGGAAGGCCTGATGTTATTGCAATTGCCATGACTCCCGGACGGCGTCATATCACAAAACCGGTATGTGAGATCACATACGGGCTCAGGAGAGAAGGTATACAGGTAAGTGTACTTGTGCTAAATTCAGGTGCTGGTGTTCCTGAGGATCTTTCGGGAAAGAGCACCATGGGGTACGGACCCAAATTCGGTATGTCCTCAAAGGAATTTGCACAGATAGAAAGGCATAAACTCCTGATACTGCATCTGGGCAATATTGATTCCCACGTAATTAGCAAGACAAAATTTGTCCTCCAGTACGTGGACATTCCAACCGTAATTGCCTGCCAGAATCCAATCGATTTTGAGCAGTTTGCTGAAGCAGGAATTAAAACCAGGCTTGTTAAACCAAGGACTGAGAATATTCAGACCAAAGGAACAGTCATGGAAATCGTAAGCGGAATCACAAGAGGTGAAACCTGTTCAAGGGAGAACCTCAACAGAATTGTGAAATACGTAAAGACCATTAATCCACTAAATAATTAAGGAGATGAAATATTATGGCATATAAACCACAATATTATCCCGGCAGCACTTCCGTTGCTGAGAATAGAAGAAATCACATGTCAAACAACGTTCAAAAAGTCAGAGAGATCTCTGATGAAGATTTGACCGCTTGTCTTGGCCACAGAGCACCAGGTAGTGACTACCCAAGTACACATCCACCTCTTGCAGAGATGGGTGAGCCTGATTGCCCGATCAGACAGATCGTAACCCCAACACCAGGTACAGCAGCAGGCGACCGAGTAAGGTACGTCCAGTGGGCAGACTCCATGTATAATGCACCAGCAGTGCCATACTGGAGATCATACCACGCTGCAATAAACCACAGAGGTGTGGACCCCGGTACACTTTCCGGCAGACAGGTTGTCGAAGCACGAGAAAGAGATATGGAAGCAGTTGCCAAGGAACAGATGGAAACTGATATGACATGTCCGGGTCTTGCTGGCCTTAGAGGCGCAACCGTGCACGGTCACTCTTGCAGACTGCAGGAAGATGGTGTCATGTTTGATATGATCGACAGGCGCAGACTTGAGGGTGATGTTATCATCCAGGATAAGGATCAGGTAGGTGTTCCTCTTGACAGGAAGGTCAATCTGGGCAAGCCCATGACCACTGCCGAGGCAAATAAAAAGACCACATTCTACAGAGTTGGTAATGTGGCCTACAGAGACGATCCTGAAGCCATTGAATGGCTGCAGAAAGTCTGGGAACTGAGAACCATATACGGGTATCAGCCCAAATAATAGAGGTGATATAAAATGGCACACTACAATTTTGATACAGAAGCTAATGCCAAAAAGCACTTCATAACTGCAATGGAAGTAAAATACGGCAAGGAATGGGGCAACAACAAGCAGGCTGACGACATCCAGCAAACCACAGCAAAGTACCTGAGACTGGGTACCGAGCAGAACCCCAGGAAGATGGAGATGGCCAAGATCGGCGCAGAGATCATGAAAAAGAGAGGCCTTCAGGCATATGATCCCCTGCTTCACCTGGCTGGTATCCCACTGGGTCAGAGACAGTTGACCCCGTATACCCTTGGCGGAACAGATATCGTATGCGATGGCGACGATCTCCACTATGTCAACAATGCTGCAATGCAGCAGGAATGGGATGACATCAGGAGAACATGCGTTGTAGGTCTGGACCTGGCCCATGAGACTCTGGAAAAGAGGCTCGGCAAGGAAGTCACACCTGAGAGCATCAACTACTATCTGGAAGTGCTGAACCACGCAATGCCTGGTGGAGCTATTGTCCAGGAACACATGGTAGAGACCCACCCCGCAATGGTGGATGACTGCTATGTAAAGGTCTTCACAGGTGACGATGCCCTGAAAGACGAACTGGATCCCCAGTTCGTGATCGACATCGACAAGATGTTCAGACCAGACCATGCAGCCCAGATCAAAGCTTCAATGGGCAAGTCTTCATTCCAGGCAGTGCATATCCCAACAGTGGTCTCAAGGACTGCTGATGGTGGCCAGACATCCAGGTGGATGGCAATGCAGGTCGGTATGTCATTCATCAGTGCATACCACATGTGCGCTGGTGAGGCAGCAGTCGCTGATCTGGCATTCACAGCAAAGCACGCTGGCCTGATAGAGATGTCAGAGATGCTTCCCGCAAGGCGGGCAAGAGGACCTAACGAGCCCGGTGGTCTTTCCTTCGGTCACATGTGCGATATCGTACAGACCTCAAGGAAGTTCAGGGACGATCCATGTAAGATCGCTCTTGAGACCTGTGCAGCAGCAATGATGCTGTACGACCAGATATGGCTCGGTGGTTACATGAGCGGTGGTGTCGGTTTCACTATGTATGCCACAGCAGCATACACCAACAACACTGTTGATGACAACCTGTATGCAGACACCGAGTACGGCTGGGATACATATGGTACAAGCATTGGCAATGTCAAAGCACCAACCCTTGATATCATAAAGGATATCGGTACCTGGGGTGCACTGTACGGTCTTGAACTGTACGAAAACTACCCGACAGCCCTGGAAGATCACTTCGGTGGTTCCCAGAGAGCAACTGTAATCTCAACTGCAACCGGAGCAGCCTGCGCAATCACAACAGGTAACTCCAATGCCGGTCTGTCAGCCTGGTATCTGTCCATGTACCTCCATAAAGAGGCACACGGTAGACTGGGCTTCTTCGGATATGATCTGCAGGATCAGTGCGGTGCAACCAACGTGTTCTCCTATCAGTCCGATGAGGGTCTGTTAGCTGAGATGAGAGGAGCAAACTACCCCAACTACGCCATGAATGTGGGTCACCAGGGCGGTTATACAACCGTTTGTACAGGTGGCTATACTGGCAGGGGAGATGGCTTCGCAATCAACCCACTGGTTAAGACATGCTTCGCCGATGACCTCATGAACTTCGACTTTGTCGAGGTCAGGGAGTGCTTCGGTAAGGGTGCACTTAGAGAGTACGACAGGTGCGCTGGCGAGCGAGCATTCGTCATTCCAGCAAAATAAATACAAACAATTCAATGTAGGTGTGATTCCACACCTACAACCTTTATTTTTTTAAAAATTTATGCACTGAGTGGATAACTTTTTTGTTCAGAGCGATAAGCTATTTTTTGTTATGAACCACTGCCGCTTCCTCTGGGATTCTGCGACAGGGACAGAAGATATTAGTTTCCCTTCAACATTGTGTGGGTAACATCACTATTCAAGATATATTATACTACACAGCATGAGCAATTTGGAACTATATATGACAGCCACAGAGCGCACAGAGGACACAGAGGGGAAATACTCTGTGCTCTCTGTGTTCTCTGTGGCAAAAAGTTACAAAAAACATACACGGTTTAGTATATTAAACATGGAATCGCATTGCCTCAATTAATGGACTGGATCAACTGGATTGACAGGATATGAAAGTGGCTCGCACCATCCTGTAAATCCTGTTAATCCCGTCTAATATTTACTCACTCGATGTTGGGGATATCCAGAGATTACATGTTTGTCTTTATTTCCCATTCTATGTAGGTGAAGTTACCACATTCAAATCAGGAATCTTGTCCACAACCTCTTCAACATTCCCAGCCGCATCAGGCATTTGCAGCATCTTTATAAAGTTGTCGTGAAGCGTATAGAATGGCCCTGCACCAATGTCATGCACGATCAAGACATTAACATCCCGGCTTACCAGGAACTCCGCAGCCTTCACACCCTTTTTCCTTTCCAGATCGGCAGCCGGGTTCTCAATAACATCCCAGCCTTTGATATTATTATCTTCAATATCTATAATGATAAAAAATTGAGCCTTACCAAGATGCGGGGATAGCTTTGAATGCAAACCATCTTGTGCCTCTACAGGAACTGCAACCCTCACTACTGCCATTTTCCCAGGCCTGGCATTGACTACTACATGTTCCAGGTTCTTTATTTCTTTCTTTATAACTCTTTTAATTTCTCCTGAAAGCATCTCTACTCTTTTCAGATCGGCGTCACCTTCTGTTTCAATCACAATTTCCCCGAACACAACCAGCCCGGATTTTCTGAGTCTGATATCCTCCACCATATTCACACCCTGGATATCACCAACAGCCTGACGGATCCTTGTGATCGATCCCTTATCAAGCCATGCATCCATCAGTACTAATGCCGAGTCCCTGGCAATCCCAATTCCGAGCCTGAATATCATTAGGGAGATTACCAGCACCCCGATACTATCAAGCCAGGGCATACCTAACATTGAGCCGGCAATTGCAACAACAACGACAAGGGAGCTGAAAACATCGGTATATGAATGCATTGCATCTGCAATCAGGGCCTGTGAATCGATCTGCCTGCCAATTCTGGCTTTGTATTTATAGATAGCATAAATTGCAAAAACCGAAAAAACGGCTGTGCCAAGCGCAATTCCCTGCAGCCCTATTTCGGCAGGATCTTTAATGCTTACAAGTGCCTCGCGTACAAGTTCGACTCCTGAGACGAGGATTATTACTGAGACGAAAAGTGCAACCAGGTTTTCTGCCTTATAATAGCCATATGGAAACTTCTCCCCGCTGCTTTTCAGGCTGAGCTTGAATCCAACCCACACGGCAAGTGATGTGAAAATATCCAATGATGTATGAACCGCATCAGCAATCAGGGCAGTGCTTCCCGAATATAAGCCAACGATACCTTTTAAAGCTGCAAGAAAGACTAATGCAAGGGTTGAATTCTTTGAAGCATTAACGCCACTACACAAGTTNTTTTTTATTGTCATTCTTTCATCCTGCACGATTACGCATATTCTATTCACCCATTACCTTTTCAGCCATACCACGACCAATAGTGATAAACTGACCACCCACGTTAGCAAGCTCATATTTACCTCTATGTGGCGCAGATGCAGACATTTCCTTTCCGACTTTGATATATTTGATAAGTCCCCTGTCACCTTTTTCTAATTAGCAATTGCGCCCCCCTCTCTTCTCCAGAATCCTTCTGCATCTGTTAACGCTTTCTCTTATTTCGTTTATTCATCCCGCGACCGCCACCGCGCCCCATACCACCTCGACGGGATCCGGTATTGGTGCCGCTATTCGTGTACCGATTGATGGCGTCTCTAACAGTTCCTATAGCAGTTGTAACTCCGGACGCAATTGCGGCGGGCACGGACACATTCTCCTGCACTATCTCATCCGGTACCTCGATGATTGCTCCTTTCTTGCATACGTTGGCACAGACTCCACAGCCAGTGCAGCTGTCGTTGTCGATATGTGCCGCATCTGATAGTCTTATCGCCCTTACCGGACATACATTGACGCACAATCCACATCCTGTGCATAGCGATTCATCGATCTTGTACTTCATTTGTTCAGTTCTTCCAATCTCTTTTTGATCTGTTCCAGTTGCTGCTCAAGCATCGCTGCCTGGGATTCGAGCATCGAGAGCTCCTGCTCTTCAGTTAATGTCGGTGGTGCATAACTTGGCACCTGTGCAGGTGTAGGTGCCGGTGCATACGGCGTAGCCGGCATAGCCCACCACCTTCTTGGCATCCACGGGAACTTTCTGCACCTGCCCCAATAATATGGGTCGTCGATATCTTCCCAGTACCATCTATTCATTTTAATCACCTATAATAACCCATGTATCCACTTCTTGGGAAACATGGATAGAAACATGGATACGCTGTTCCCATAGGTATCGATCCCGTTGGAGGCCATGGATACCGTCTGCAGACTCCATAGCCTCTTCTTCCAAAACCTCTTCCTCTTGGCATTGTTAACACCTCCTATTATTCTGTTTATTCATCCCGCGACCGCCACCGCGCCCCATGCCACCTCGACGGGGTTCGGTAGTGGTGCTGCTATTCGTGTACCGGTTAATGGCGTCCCTAACAGTTCCTATAGCAGTTGTAACTCCTGACGCAATTGCGGCGGACACGGACACATTCTCTTGCACCATTTCATCCGGTACCTCGATGATCGCTCCTTTCTTGCATATGTTGACACAGGCTCCACAGCCAGTGCAGCTGTCGTTGTCGATATGTGCCGCATCTGATAGTCTTATCGCCCTTACCGGACATACATTGACGCACAATCCACATCCTGTGCATAGCGATTCATCGATCTTGTACTTCATTTGTTCAGTTCTTCCAATCTCTTTTTGATCTGTTCCAGTTGCTGCTCAAGCATCGCTGCCTGGGATTCGAGCATCGAGAGCTCCTGCTGCTCAGGCATGGCTGGTATGCCAGTCTGCATTCCCTGCCATTGAGCCTGCGGTAGTGGCGTTTGCCACGTTCCGGTTCTCAGATACTGTACGGTTGGTGGCAGTCCACCAGGACTTCGTCCAACCCAGCCAGGAGAATATCCCAGCCGCATCCATCCAGGCAGCCCTGTCGCATAGTACATATTTCTATGTCCGCCTCTCATTTCGTTCACCTCCTATTTTTTTAGTTCTTCCAGTTTAGCCTTGATATCTTTTATCTGACTTTCCAAAGCTTGTATCTCCTCATCTATCGTCTGCGCAGGCAGGGGTGGTACTGGTGGAGCAGGTGCTACCGGAGCTCCTAAGCCCATGCCCATACCTCTTCCCATACCTCCACCCATGCCACGACCGCCGCCACGGCCACCGCCGCGCCCCATACCTCTTCCCATGCCCGCACCAGGCATACCGGAAGCAGGCATACCGGTGGCAGGCATACCAGGGGCAGGCATACCAGGGGCAGGCGCACCAGGGGCTGCCGGAGCTGCCTGCAGTCTGCCGCTCTTGTACTGCTCGATCGCATCGCTGACAGTGCCGCTTGCACCAGTCACGATCGAGATATCAGTAGCACCGAGCGTCTGGATCGCATTCGGTCCCACCTGTCCGGTGATAACAACGCTGGCGCCTTTGTCTGCAACGGTCTGTGCCGCCTGTATTCCAGCACCGCTCGAAGCACCTATACTTGGATTTGGCATTGCTTCATACTCCATCGTTTCCGAGTCCACGAAAACGAAGTACTGGCATCTTCCAAATCTTGGATCTACGGACGCATCCATAGTTGGTCCGTTTGAGGTCACGCATATCTTCATGTTTATCAATCTCCTTTTACAAAATGTTCTATATTGTCAACGATCGTCTCAAAGGCTTCAGCAGCTTCTGATTTATGCTTCAGCATGAATGGAATGCCACTGTCGCCTGATTCAACGATCTTAACTTCGATTGGAACCCTGCCAAGGAATGGCACGCTCATGTCTTTTGCAGCGCGTTCACCGCCGCCGATCTTGAAAAGATCGATCGTCTCGCCGCATTTCGGGCATTTGAATCCGCTCATATTCTCTATGATCCCGATAACTGGTGTACTAAGTTCCTTTGCGAAGTTCACTGCTTTTCTCGAATCCAGTAGAGCGACGTCCTGTGGTGTAGTGACAACGATTGCTCCGTCTATCTGCGGAATCAACTGGGCAACACTCAATGGTTCATCTCCGGTTCCTGGCGGTAGGTCGATTATAAAATAGTCCAGATCGCCCCAGAAGACGTCTGAAAGAAACTGCCTGATCGCACCCATCTTGCGCGGTCCCCGCCATACTACTGGCGTGTCCTTATCTGCAAGCAGAAATGCAAGGGACATAACCTTCACCCGCGGAGGTATGAAGACAGGAGTTATACCCTCCTTCGATACCTGGGGATGTTCATCCTCGATCCCAAGCATCTTCGGAACATTCGGACCATGGATGTCAGCATCCATGATCCCAACCTCGTATCCCTTTACCGCAAGTGTAAGTGCAAGATTGACAGCTACTGTGGTCTTTCCAACGCCACCTTTTCCACTCATGACCATTATTTTATGCTTTACTCTTTCCATACGCTCTTTCAAGCGTTTTTCCTGAGCCACATCCCCATCGGCTTTTTTCATGATTTCACCATCTTACCGCATACCATGTCTGCCACGTCCGGCTCTGGCATAGCCACGATCGTCCTTTGCCCTGTGTATGTTCACGCTTTCACACTCCGGGCAGTTTTGGGGT
>PYCK01000016.1 GCA_009649835.1 Candidatus Methanocomedens sp.
CATAATTTATTATCATTGAGCAGGGACAGAGATATACTAAACCGTGTCTGTTTTTTGGTGTTTCAAACTTGGGATAAAAGATTATATATGGTTACGATATGTTTATTGTAGCAATATAAAAATGAGTAAACAGGAGTCAGCACAATGAAATGGTCTGTTCAGATAGGCAGGATACTGGGAATACCCATAAAATTACACATCACATTTTTAATAATTCTCTTGTTATTCATTTATTACTTTGCTGCGATCAGTTTCAAATTCGGTGGGCTGGTACTGGGATTCAACGCACTTGATACCTCCTTTGACCTGAAACTGTTATACAGTACCATAGCATCCATCCTGTTTTTTTCCACCATCCTTTTACATGAACTGAGCCACTCATATATTGCCAGGTCAAATGGCATAAATATCCAGAGTATCACTCTTTACGTGTTCGGCGGCGTGGCCCAGATGGAAGAGATTCCCCGCAACCCAAAAATAGAATTGAAAATGACAGCAGCAGGTCCGGGAATAAGTCTGTTCATCGGAATCGTGGCCTATATGCTCTATGATTTTTTCGGTCCGGTCCGCCTGGAAGGAGTGGATTTATATTTCGTTGAATTGAGCCCGAATATTATGCAAATGAACCCACTGAATGCACTGTTGATAACCCTGGCGATAATCTCCTTTTATAACATTTTTCTCGGTATATTCAACCTGCTTCCGGCTTTTCCCATGGACGGGGGCCGGATATTAAGAGCTATTTTAGCCATGTGGCTGCCGTATTTGGAGGCCACAAGAACAGCAGTGGCAATAGGAAAAACCTTTGCACTGCTTATGGGACTGATAGGTATATTGCCGCCTGTTAACCCATTTCTGGTACTCATAGCATTTTTCGTATACTATGGTGCACAGGGTGAAGAGCGGGAGACGTACTTTGCGGTCAGCCTGGAAGGTATCAAGGTAAGTGATGTCATGACCCCGGTACCCAATCTGGTCTATATACCTCCAGACTGGACCATATCCCAGCTTGTGGAAGTGATGTTCAGGTTCAAGCATATGGGTTATCCTGTCCAGGAAGACCTGTCAGGTCCACCGCTTGGAATAATAACGTTCCATGATGTCCAGAAAGTCCAGGAAGAACTGCATGATACGGTCAGAGTAAAGGAAGTAATGTCTAAGGATATCATATCTGTAGAACCTGGCATTAATGCATACCATGCCTTGCAGATAATCGCCAGGAACCAGATCGGCAGGCTCCTGGTGATACAGGACAACAAGATAAAAGGAATAATAACCATGAAGGACATCATGAGGAAAATGGAGTTCATGAATATGTATCCCAATTCACAATGACCAACAAAGTGTTAGGGTGTTATTATATGGATGATTGTATTTTTTGCAGGATAATAAACGGTGAGATTCCCAGTTACACTATTTACCAGGATAAGAAGACACTGGCATTTCTTGACATTAACCCCAACACCCGGGGCCATACCCTTGTAATACCAAAAAAACATGCAAAGAATATTATCGATATGGAAGATACGGATGTGGAGGCACTATTCAGGACTGTGAAGAAAGTTGTGAGCAGTATGAAGGTCTCATTAGACCTTGATGGATTGAACCTTGTTGTAAACCAGGGTGAAGTGGCCGGACAGGTTATCCACCATTTCCACTGTCATATCATACCCCGTTATGTTGACGACGGCATCAATTATTCATCAAAAGGTTACAGCTCGTCCACGGAAGAACTGGAAGAACTTGCAGGAAAAATATCAGTTAACATTTAATAGCGGTTCATAGCTATTGATCTTTTTTACAATAATATGATATAAAATTAGCCCTGATCATCATCAGGGCCTGGAAGCTATTTAATACGTCTATTCAAGTGATATCACAGGCTTGATGGATTTTTTGTTGCAAATATCTACACATTGCATACAATTAAAACAATCGCTACTGCCCTGTGTCGCATTAAGTTCAATAGGACATTCCCTCTCACATTTCCTGCAATCCACACAGTTTTCCACTTTAAGCTTGAGTAGGCGCTTCTTGGATATTATTGACTGAATATACCCAACAGGACAGAAACTGCACCAGGTCCTGGGCTTGTACAATAACCCAAGTGGAATTGCCATTGCGATGGTGGTTATGATGCACATTAATACCAAAAATCCGCCCAGGGAAGCGAGAGGATTTGCTGATTTTATGACGGGATTCATACCTGCCAGCGTCATTCCCAGCATCAATATCATGACAACTAACATCATGTTCTTGAACACTTTACTTCTAAATACCCTGGGTATCTTCCTGTTCATTGAAATGGAGCCCATTGTAAAATCAAGAAAAACTCCCCTGGGGCAGAGCCAGCCGCACCAGAATCTCCCAAAGATGGGGGAAAGAAGTATACCACCTAATAAAATGAACCCGATAAAGATCAAACCTATGATGAAAAGATTATCGTTTTTTGTGAAAATTCCGTACACTGCCATTGCAAATATGACTGAACTTACAGCCAGTGAAACTTTTTGTGTATTTCTTCTCTGAATTCTGAATGTCATTATTTTGTCTTTAATGTATATTTTACTATATATAGTTTAGTATGCTTGACACAATACCATACAATACCGTCGATACAATCTATTCTCATCCCATTTATAGGGCTGTAAAAAATTCAGAATAACTCTCCAAAAGACTTAGTCAGCATTACCCGAGCCTGAATACCTGA
The DNA here is from genome assembly GCA_009649835.1 of Candidatus Methanocomedens sp. Taxonomy (GTDB): domain Archaea; phylum Halobacteriota; class Methanosarcinia; order Methanosarcinales; family Methanocomedenaceae; genus Methanocomedens_A. Next base: position 2,711 of record PYCK01000016.1, read on the forward strand.
GCTTGAAATCGTCCCTGAACTCAGTGAACCTATCCTCTGATATAGCTGTCCTGGCCCAGGCCATCAGGTCTTGCAGGAAATGCACATTATGTATGGATGCCAGTCGCATGGCAAGCATTTCCGATTCCCTGAACAGGTGGTAGATGTACGACCTGGAAAAGTGCCTGCATGTGTAGCATTTGCATTCTTCGTCTATGGGCCTGAAGTCATCAACAAGCGATGCACGCCGAAGGTCTATCTGCCCGTGCCTGGTCATGGCACTCTGGTGCCGGGCATTGCGTGTAGGGAAAGCGCTGTCAAATATATCCACGCCAAGATATATGGAATCCAGCAGTTCCACAGGCGAGCCCACACCCATTAAGTATCTGGGCTTATCCTCTGGTATCATTGGTAAGTTCAACCTGATGGTTTCATGCATGACCTCTTTTGGCTCACCTATACTCAGTCCCCCAATGCCGTAACCATCGAACTCCATCCCAACCAGGCGCTCAGCACATTCCGCCCTCATATCCGGCAGGGTCCCGCCCTGCAGTATGGCAAATACCAGCTGCTCATCGTTGCACTTAGAATCAAGACTTCGCTGTGCCCAGTCCACTGTCCGGCAGACCGAATCCCGTATCTCATCACGGTTGCTGCCCCAGGGTGGGCAGTCGTCCAGCACCATAGCCACATCAGAACCCAGGGCACCCTGTATCTCCATGCACAGTTCTGGTGTGTACATGTACCGCTTGCCGTCCCTGGAGTTCATATAATTGATACCCTGGTTGTTCAGTTTGAACTTGAATTCCTTGCGTAATATCTGGAATCCTCCGCTGTCAGTGAAGATGGCACCGTCCCACCCCATGAACCTGTGCAGTCCACCCGCTTTTTGTATCAGTTCATGGCCAGGCCCAATGTACAGGTGGAAGGCATTGCTGATAATGGCCTGGGTGCCCGCATCCTTAAGTTCGGTCGGGGTCAGCGTCTTGACAGTTGCCTTGGTTGCCACTGGCATGAAAGCGGGGGTATCCACAACCTGGTGGGCGGTTGTAAGCCTTCCCGACCTGGCACCGGACACGGTATCCTGATGAACTACCTCAAACATGTTTATCCTCGTAATTGTCCACGTATAGGAAATTATAAACGCATTTCGATATCGAGTAGGTAATTTTCTTAGTTTCAATCATATCTTTTGACAGGATTTACAGGATTTACAGGATTGGATTGTATCCTGTCAATCCTGTTTATCCTGTCTGAAATTTTCATTTTCTTGAATATAAACATAGCATCACCAAAACTGTAGAACCTGTATCCGGTATCGATGGCCTCCTTGTATGCGTTCATAATTGTATCCTT
>PYCK01000155.1 GCA_009649835.1 Candidatus Methanocomedens sp.
TATATATATTATCTGCACATGCACATATATTATCTGTACATATAATATGTGTAACATTGATTTTGGCTTAGAGATGCACCAAAACTATAAAATCAAACAAAACACAAGATACGTATAATGTCAATTTCTATCGGACTGGCCGGAAAACCCAATTCAGGCAAGAGCACTTTCTTCAATGCTGCAACACTTGCCAATGTTGAGATGGCAAACCATCCATTCACAACCATAGATGCTAATCACGGGGTCACCCATGTAAGAGTTGAGTGTCCGTGTAAGAGCCTTGGCAAACAATGCAATCAATGCCAGGACGGTGCCAGGTTCGTGCCAGTAGAGATCATAGATGTTGCCGGGCTTGTCCCGGATGCCCATAAAGGAAGGGGCCTGGGCAATGCATTCCTGGACAACCTGAGGCAGGCCGATGCCATCATACATGTGATAGATGCATCGGGGGGCACTGACATTGAAGGTAATCCGGTAGGTATTGGCCAGCATGACCCTGTTGATGATATTGAATTCCTTGAACACGAGATCACCATGTGGATGTTCGGTGTCCTGAAACGCAACTGGGACAGGTTATCTCGCAGGATAAAAGCCGAGAACCTGAAATTGGAGCGGGTTATCTCTGACCAGTTGCAGGGCGCGGGCGTGAACGAACACCAGGCAAGGGTAGTGCTGTTAAAGATGAAAATGCCTGACGACCCGACCAAATGGACTGACGAGGAGATGATCGCACTGGCAGATGCCCTGCGCAAAGAAAGCAAACCCCTGATAATCGCTGCCAATAAGATGGATATTGCGCCACCTGAACTGGTAGAACGTCTTATGTCAGCGGACCGTGTGGTGGTACCCACGTCTGCGGCTGCCGAATATGCCCTGCGCATGGCTGCTAAAAGCGGTGTGATCGAGTACCTGCCAGGTGATAAGGAGTTCAAGATCAAAGGAGAACTGAATGACGCCCAAAAGGCAGGGCTGGACAAGATCAAGATGCTACTCGGTGAAAAAAGCAGTACTAACATCCAGGAGTGTATCAATACCGCAGTTCTGGAACTGCTGGACCAGATAGTGGTCTACCCGGTCGAGGATGAGAATAAGTATACAGATAAAAAAGACAGGATGCTGCCGGATGCATTTTTATTGCAGCGCGGCTCAACGCCTCATGACCTGGCATATATGGTCCATACCGATATTGGTGATGGATTCCTGCATGCAGTGAATGCCAAAACCAAGATGCGAATGGCTGAAAAACATGAACTTGAAGATGGTGATATAGTAAAGATCATCTCTACTAAATAATATATGACCCTATTGCATGACCCTGTTGCATGACCCTGTTGCAGATGAATTTATTCTTTATTGAGGATAAAACGAGATGCTGAGGATCAATTTATCTCCATTTCCTCAATCCCGTTCTCATCCACTAGTTTTTTTATCCTCTGCGTGGCAGCATCCAGTTTAGAGGAGCATTGCCTGGTAAGGGCTATTCCACGCTCGAAAAGTTCGAGATTTTCTTCAAGGGAATGTTCGCCACTTTCAATCGTCCTGACAATCTCTTCAAGCTCGTGGAGTCCATCTTCAAACCTGGTATCATCATTGTTGGTATCACCAATGTTGGCATTATTACTGTTGGTATCACCATTGCTGGCATCATTACTGTTGGTATCATTACTGTTATCTGTCAAACGTCTTCCTCCGTACTGTTTACATTACAATATATCTTACCGTCAACGACCCGTATCTCCAGTGCATCTCCTTTTTCTACTTGTTTGAAGGTTCTTACGATCTTATCATCATGCTGTACAATGCTGTATCCCCTTTTCAGGATATTCAGCGGACTTACAGCATTGAGCCTGCCGACGCATGATTCCAGTAATTTTTGGTGTTTCTCAAGGTCCCTGTAAGTAGTGCTCTTGAGCCGCATCTCAAGTTCATCTGTTCTTTGCATAAACTGGTTCAGTGTGCGGCTAAAAAGCCTGATATCCAGGCTATTATCGAGATGCTGTAGATGGTTTGAATGCTGTTCGACCAGGTTTTCGATCGATGACACGAGGCGGGACTTAACAGCATCTACCTGGTTTTTCACTTCTTTACGGTCGGGCACCACAAGTTCGGCTGCGGCTGAAGGTGTGGGTGCCCTTACATCAGCAGCCAGGTCAGCTATGGTAAAATCGGTCTCATGACCCACAGCAGAAACAACCGGAACATGTGAATTGAATATGGCCTGTGCCACTGCTTCACTATTGAAAGGCCACAGGTCTTCCAGTGAACCCCCTCCCCTGGCAAGGATAATTACATCAACATCCATCCGGTTCAGGCGTTCTATGGAACTAACAATACTTTCGGCTGCCATCTCACCCTGCACAATAGTGGGGGCTACCAGAATGTTCACTGGAAACCGTCTCCTGGTTACATTGATGATATCATGTACCACGGCCCCGGTCGGGGATGTGGCCACGCCTATACATACAGGGAAACGCGGCAGCGGCTTCTTATGTTCTACATCAAACAGGCCCTGTGCAGAGAGTTTCTTCTTAAGTATCTCCAGTGCCCTGTGCAGGTCTCCTATCCCGTCAGGTTTTAACGCAGTTACTACAAGCTGGTAGTTTCCCCTTACCTCATATACATCGATATCGCCAAGGGCCAGTACCTTCATTCCTGATTCAGGCTCAAATGCCAGATTCCGGCAGTAGTTCCTGAACATCACACAGCTAAGCTGGGCACCCCTGTCCTTCAGTGTAAAATATTTATGTCCTGACCCGTGATTGACAAGGTTGGATATTTCACCTTTCACCCATATCCTGTGGAGCAGGGGGTCCCGGCCAATCACATCCCTGACATAATGGTTGAGTTCCCCAACTGAATATATCACAGTTTCATCAGGTTCGGATTGAAAATCAAGTAAATTCACACATGTAATATTGTAGTGATAATGTATGATACTTTTGTTAGCAGGGTGAAAGTAATTCAAAGGAATGAGTCAATAGTCAGAGAGCCATCCAGGTCATCTTCAGATATAATGGAAGATTCGAATACTGACTTGCGGACCTTTATCGGAACATCCTGCCGCACTGCCAGGGAGATGCAGTCACTGGGCCTGGCATCTATGTCTATGGTAGAATCATTATATGACAGGGTAAGCCGGGCATAATATATGCCATCCTGTATCTCATCTATCTGTACACCTGTTATGGTTGCGCCCAAACGTTCGATGATGGTCATCATCAAGTCGTGGGTCATGGGCCTTTGTGTGACCTTATTATTCAGGCCAGTGTGAATGGAAACACCTTCAGCCATCCCCACATAGATAGGCATGATCTTCCCATCTTCACTTGAAATTATAACGACAGGGGTCGGGCCGTGGACGGTATTTGTCATATAGACACCCTTCACATTTGCCAGGATAAATTCATCCATGCAATATAATCTACCGTAGTATGTAAAAAGGTTTGTTAAAGCGGGAAGATTCACAGGTTCTTGCAAAACATTTCAAAGCCTTTAGCTGTATTGCTTAAAAGCTCCTGTGCCAGCCCCTGGGAAGGCCATGAACCCAGTCCGCAATCAGGTCCGGCGTACCTTATAGTATCACCGAACATCCCGTAGGTACTGGTGAGTCTCCCCGCAATAACCTCAGGGGTTTCCATATGGGTAACCACTTCCATGAGCCTGTCTGTTTCTTTCCATACATTGGTATTATACTTCTCGTTAAGCACAGCAGTCAGGCCGAAAATATCAGTCCTGGCTATGCCTACCCTGAGGAATGTATCAGATACCTGTAAGTCAGCACGGTCAATGAGCTCCAGGTACGAAGGGCTGGCAGCGGATTCGACCCCAATTACATTAATGGAAGGGACCTGGCAGACCAGCTTGTAATTAAGCGGGGAATGCAGGTGTATCTCGGTGTCGATACCGTGTTTGTGTGCACTTTCCCCGGCCGCGGTCAGGGCCTTTATGATATCCTCATCGTTAAGCATGATCTGGGGGTTAATACCGATGCTTGGCTCGTCAATGGAAATAGTGGCCACGTTGAGGTCGCCCGAATGCCTGATGGAATTCTTAACGAACCTGTCAATGCTTTTAGCAATTATCAGCAGCACATCAGCATAGGATGTTCCCCCGAACTCCTTTAAGTAAAGCTCAACCGGACCGGTAACACATACACGGATGTCAAGGGGTTTACCGTGCTCCTTTTTGTACTTTGCACCCAGACCTGAAAGAGCTTCAAGTTCCAGTATCTTTGCCTCGGATTCCCTGACCAGCAGGGGTGCTTCTGTCAGTTCAGGGTCATTGATTATCCTTAAGTATTGCCGGTTCATGTCCTGGAACTGGGGATAGGTCGGTACTTCCACACCAGCCGCGATCTTTTGCTCCATTGTGTCAGAGATTATCCCAAACAGGCGCTCATCTTCGGCCCTGGATGTGACCGCCTGTTCTATCCAGTCCCTTGAGATGCCCTCAGGAAGTGGATAACTTCCTATATCGTCAAAGATTATTTCCGGGTCCATGGTTGATACTAATGGTTGAACTAAGCAATAATATCTTTTACCCAGATAATCAATCAAACTTGAATTGAATCAAGTTACCTTGATTTTAACTAAAAATTGCTTTTTAAACATCTATATATGTTTTGCAATATGTATGTCAAAAATGAAACTAAAC
>PYCK01000156.1 GCA_009649835.1 Candidatus Methanocomedens sp.
TAGGGCAGGCCATGCCCGAATTAACGCCTGTGGAGATGTTCGTTAGAACGTCTGCGAAGCAGGATGTCACGGACTTAAAAGTCCGGGGTGTGTCACGTATTTCCTCCACCACTAACTTTTGGCGCAGATATCTAACTGAAAGGCAGTTCCCGCCCGGCCCCAAGATACAGGCGGCTGTGGAGTTCGTGGAGCAGGGCGGGAAGCGGGCGGTTGTGTGCAGGCCTGAGGGTTGTGGTCGAGGCGCTGGAGAGGAGGGGGGACTGTGGTTGTTAAGTGATTGCAAGAATTCCCCTCCATAATCCTACTCGCTATACCATCATTCATCTCAAACAACTATTTAAACACTTAAAATAAAAATAAGACTTATGGCAAATGGCGAAATTATAGAAAAAATAGCGTTCATAGACGAACAGATACATGACCTGAAAAAGATGGTTATCGAAAGCGACAGTGGCGTAAAGGAAGATGAGGTGAAATTGGCAGCAAGAGCATGGCTCACTGAAGCAAAAAAGTTCGAACAAAAATGGCCAAAGACAGCCCCACCTGTCCTGGAGATGATCAAAAGGGACAGGAGACATAATGAATGAAACCTATCTGCATTGATGCAAATGTTTTTATCGCCTCAACAAAAGGGGATGAGAAATATTCTTCTGATTGCAGACGCGTAATACAGGCAGTAGCAGATGGTAAATTCTATCTTATTGAGCCTACGATCTGCCTGACAGAGGTCATACGAAATATTTCAAGGTATCTGGGGATGGAGGCAGGAAAGACCCAGGAGAATAACCTCTGGCGCATGGTATCCATATGGGAATTATGCGACGACCATTTCTGCACCAGCGCGGGTTATACGGGGGCGCTATACGGCACTTATTCATTGGACTCTATTTACCTTGAAACCGCACTAAAGCATCATGCAGTTTTTGTAACACTAGATGATAAAGATTTTTTACAAAGAATAAAAGGGCGGGTTGGAATAGAAGTATATCACCCAAAAGATTTCTCATAGTGCTTGAAAGAGAAGAGGAGTACTACTTATTTTACATCCTCATCAACAATTCGGTATGTCAAAAGAATTGGGACATGACAGGCACATAGTTTCTTTACTTACAGATTACATAATGTTTTCTCCAAAGATACAGGCGGCAGTGGAGTTTGTGGAAAAGGGCATGAAGCGGGCGGTTGTGTGCAGGCCCGAAGGTGTGGTGGAATGGATGAATGTGTATTTACCAAAGGTGATCCGGAATTCTGGTATTAAACAATGTGTCCGTTTAGAAAATAACAGTTCTTTGACCCACACAGGTCAAAAATAGTCAACGGCTCCCGTCAACTCCAGCCGATACCACACAATTTCAGATCAATTGTCAAGAGAAAGATTTTTCACACCATCCAGCTTACAATATGCAATGAAATCCAGAAATATTTCTATTCTTACTATCCTGCTGGCACTTGTTGTTTTCCCCACCTCTGCTGTCGAAACCCAGAGTACATGGATCACTTCAACATTCTCAGATGAGAACAGTATGGACGTATCAATACAATCCAGCGAACAGGTAAATAATGGACAGCTCATATTCAAATTAACATCCCAGGAAAAAGTAATCGAAACCACAACCCTGGATTTTACAATAGCACCAGGCCAGGAAATAACAAAGGTCATCATGTGGGATTCACAACCCCAATTCAAAAACTACGTGGCCACAGTCAGCGTACTGGTCGATGGCAGATCTGTAGATGAAACATCATACCCGTTCTCTTACGGGTTTGTGGTACTGCCAAGTTTCCAGGTAGTTGACTTCAGCGCCAGTAGCAGCGGCGCAAGCCTGCTATTAAAGCCCAGAAGCGTATCCAGTCCCGGCGTTGCCGATTTTACCTTCCAGTTGATCCAGGATGGCGAGATAATATATTTCGAGACCAAAGAGGACATACCTGTGATGCAGTCCAACCAGCTTTCCATTGACTGGCCCATCCTCCTGGATGACAATACCGAGTATAGCGTACGTGTAAAGGCCATATCCCACACACCGGATATTACATCCTCATACGTGACCGGGTTCACAGCAAACCAGGAGGTAGAGATTGATGACATGGATGTAGACGTAGACGATTTCGGCGTAAGTGTAACACTTTACGGCAGGTCACAGGTACCTTTTAACGGTATAGTGGAAGTAGAACTCCACAAAGACGGTTCAGATCCACTGGTATTCACAGGCAAGCCCGAACCTCTTACCCTGGACAGGGACGATACCGTGGGTATCATATGGGATGATGACCTTGACCCTGGTACGTACAAGGTCAACATCCATATTTTAACACTTGGAAATGAAATAGTGGACAGGTATGAAACAATGCTTTTTATCCCCGAACGTACCTCTCCTGCCAGCCAGCCCACGCAATCCCAGACACCGGGATTCACAATTTTACTGACCATCCCGGGTATTATATATGCAGTCGTGATCAGTAGCAGGAGATAGGGGGGAAGGCATTGTTCGACATTATACTGCGAAACCTTTCACAACGGAAGGTCAGGACGGCCCTCACAATTTTTGGCATTGGCCTTGGCATATTTGCAGTTATCGTAATGGGCTCCATGTCAGAGAACTTCAACAAGACATTCGAAACTTCATTTGCACTGACCGCTGACAAGATACGTGTATTCGGCTCAAGCGGCGTGTTCGGCGGGAGCGTGACCACCAGTAAAGCGGCAGAGGTCAGGAAAGTACCCGGCGTCCATGATGCATACGGGCTGTTGATGGCACCGCTGGAGGAGGGAGGCGGCATGAGTTTTGGGGGTAACCAGGTAATAGGGCTGCCACCAGAGAAATCCCAGACAATACTGGGACCGGTCCAGGTCAAGGAAGGAAGGGACCTTATGAGGGGGGATAGATACGTAACCGTTATTGGTAGTAGTATTGCAACCCAGTATGATATCGGTGTAGGGGACCGTATTGAGATACAGGACAAGTACTTCACAGTGGTTGGGGAACTGGAATATACGGGCAGTTTTTTTGATGCATCAGCAGCAATCCCCCTTGATATTGCCCAGGATGTCTATGAGATGGGCAACATGGTCTCTATGATATTTGCTATTCCTGAAGAGGGGGTTGACGGTGACCTGCTGGCAAAGCGGATAAAGCTCAGCGTGGACGGAGTGGATACACTATCCCCCAGTGAACTGGAGGAGGAGGCAAAGCAGGGCCTGATGATATTTTCTGTAATAACTGTAAGTGCTGCAGTCCTGGCAGCTATTATCGGCGGGCTGAGCGTTATGAACACCATGCTTATGTCTGTGATGGAGCGCACAAAGGAGTTCGGCATACTGAAGGCAATGGGGGCAGAGCGGCGGGATATCCTGTTGATGACTGTGGGCGAGGCCGCCATAATGGGTTTTCTTGGAGGGCTGCTGGGACTGGCCTGCGGATGGGTTGCAGTTTTTGGCATAAACCTGTGGCTGGCTGAAAAGGGGATCGTGCTGTTCCTTATCACGCCCAGGCTGGTGGCCGTTGCCATGTTATTTGCCATACTGCTGGGTACCTTGTCAGGTATCTACCCTGCACTGCGGGCTACCGGCATGAGTCCCATGGAGGCACTCAGGTATGAATGATGCTGAGCCTGATATTATATTGCAGACCCGGAACCTGAAAGAAACTTATATGCAAGGCAAGGTGCCCATACATGCCTTGCAGGGTGTGGACCTGGAGGTCAGGAGGGGGGAGCTGGTAAGTATCGTGGGTCCGTCAGGTTCGGGAAAATCCACACTGCTGTCAATCATCGGTATGCTGGAAATTCCCACAGAAGGCAGCGTATTCATTGACGGTATCGAGGTGACCGGGGTTAAGGCGAAGGAGATACCCAGGCTGCGCCGCGAGAAGATTGGGTTCGTGTTCCAGCATTTCAACCTGCTGCCAGCCCTTACCGCATTGGGTAATGTGGAGATTGCCATGAGGTTTGCCAGGGTTCACAAGAAGGAACGGATCAAGCGGGCCCGTGAGGTGCTAACAGAGATGGGGCTGGGCGACCGGCTGAACCACAAACCTTCTGAACTGAGCGGCGGGGAGCAGCAGAGGGTGAGTATTGCCAGGGCGCTGGCCAACAGGCCTGCTATCATACTGGCAGATGAGCCCACAGGCGAGGTGGATACCAAGACCAGGGACCTCATTATCGGCATCCTGCGGCGGCTGTCTGATGGCGGGCAGACTGTGATAATCGTGACCCACGACCCCTGGGTGTCAGAGCGGACGGACCGGGTGATCACGCTGGTGGATGGGAAGGTGGAAAAGTCGTAATGTTCGCCAATTGGATACCAGCGATCCCATGTTGGAAAAACGAGGCTTATGGCTGATGCATGTTATAATTTTAATATCCAGTTAAAGCTTGTCTGTTTTTCAGGCTGGATAGGATCAGCTTGTTATCGCCCCCGGTATCAGGTTCTTTTTTTAACCGGCATTGATAACATGACAAATGCCGAGGAAAATAACTTAATATATGAAATTTATCTATCCTATAGGAAGAATTTGACATGGATAAATTGCATCTGCCAATAATTGTTGAAATAGACGAAGATGGCTATTACATAGTTTCTTGTCCCATTTTCAAGGGATGCCATTCCTATGGTGAAACCATAGATGAAGCAATGGAAAATATAAGTGAAGTTATAGATATGTGTCTTGAAGAGACAGAAGTTGAAGAGCTTAATAAATTTGTAGGTTTTAGAGAATTGGAAGTTGCTCAAAATGCCTAAACTTCCTGTTATCAAAGGCAGAGAGCTTATAAAGTTCTTAGAAACATTGGATTTTAAAGTAACAAGGACAAAAGGTTCTCATTCAAGATTAAAATCAGAAGATGGAAGAGCAACTTCTGTTCCTGTACATGGGAATAAAGATGTACCCAAAGGTCTATTACGCAAAATAATCCGGGAAGATCTTGAAATGGACTTAAAAAATTTTTGTGACATATATTCTAAAT
>PYCK01000157.1:0-2547 GCA_009649835.1 Candidatus Methanocomedens sp.
TATGAAAGATGTATACATATTAAAGAATGGAATGACGAAGGAGCAAATGTTTCGCCTTCGTTTAATGAATGGATTCAATTTTGCACCGATTACTGCAGATGCAATAGTCGAATTGTGCAACGATTTTTTCCGGAATAATAACTCTAATATTCGTGATGGCCAGATACTTTATCTTGCGATCTCAGAAGAAGAAGGTCCAGAGAAGACTATTCTCGACGCAAAGCATAAAGAAGTTATCCTGACATTGGATGTTCCCGAGGACATGGAAGTATATGAGAAATATGGCATATCAGCTTACAGGCAACATATTCTTTTGAGAATAACGCAAGAAGCAAGGGAGCAGAATGCCTTACTAACGATTAAAGATCTTGTAAATATTCCCATTTGACCTATCGGTCATTTGGGAGTTTAGTAAATTATCCGCATACAGTATCCGACCAGGTCAATGCCCACGCCAGGTAACCACAACATCATCGGGCCTGTAATTGGGCCGCACATGTGATTCATCTAGCGGCAACAGGGTCTGCTGCTCGAACATCAGCAGTCCAAGGTATGCTATCATGCTGCCGTTATCACCCATGAACCGCCGCTCAGGCACATAGAAGGAAATGCCCCGCTCATTGCACATGATCTCAAGCATCTCCCGCAGCCGCATATTGGCACCCACACCGCCCGCAAGCAGTATCTCGTTCTTACCAGTATGTGCCACCGCCCTTTCCGTGACCTCCACCAGCATTGCGAATGCGGTTTCCTGGAATGAAAAACACACATCTTCTATAGAAGAAGTTTCCAGGGCAGCGGATGCGGCAGTGGACAGGCCCGAAAATGAAAAGTCCATTCCCTTCACAACATAGGGCAGCGGCACATAGGATGATGCATTATTAGCAAGCTCCTCGATCTTGGGACCGCCCGGATGTTGTAATCCCGCACCCCTTGCAAATTTATCAAGGGCGTTGCCGATACCGATATCCAGTGTTTCACCGAACACACGGTAACGCCCAGCCCTGTAAGCCAGTACCTGGGAATTTGCCCCGCTCACATACAGTACCACCGGGTCCTGTGATGGTGTCTTCCAGCGCCCCACTTCTATATGTGCAACGCAGTGGTTCACGCCGATAAGTGGTATGTCGAGTGAAAGGGATAGTGCCCGGGCCGCAGTTGCAGCGGTGCGCAGGCATGGCCCCAGCCCCGGACCCTGGGAAAAGGCTATAGCATTGATATCGCCGGGGGCAATTCCATTATTTTCGGCATTTGCAAGTACGGCAGATATTACGCTCTTAATGTGGTCAGCATGGTGCTGGGATGCTTCCCTGGGATGGATGCCTCCTGTTGGTGGAACATATGTAGAGGTTACTTCGGCTATTACATCAAATGTGTCCACAATGGCTGCACTTAAGTTCCATGCAGTCCCTTCTATACCTAATATTATGGGTTTGGTCGGTCCGTTCAAAGGAGTGCCCCTGTATAGTGATATTCTTAAGCTAAGAAGGGGTGATTACGCTTAAATATTTAGTTTATTGGACTACAGTATTTCCTGGACTTTCCGGGCTACTTTGTCCAGTTCAGGGATTATCGGATCCAGTTTTGTGTCAGGTTCGATCAGTACGGCAACAAGGGCCTTTGGTCCTGCACGGGTTGCAATTAGCCTTTCATTGGGATAATCAATGATGACCCTTGAACAATTCTGCCCTGATTTTGATATGGCAACATCTGCTGTTCTTAGCATTGTTGCTGAGGCCTTTGCGTATTTTTCTATATTGGATTCGGCAGGCTGGCTAAAGATATAGCCGTCCTGGCTGGCGACAAGTGACATCTTTACTCCCCTTAAATTTGACAGGTCTTGTCTTACCCACTGGAACATATTGTCCATAATAATATTTCGTGACATATCTGGCAGGTCAATAGCTTTATAAGAATAGTTGATGCTGAAGGGGTAATAAATCTTTCCCTCACAGCCAGTATCTCTGAACAATATAGCCGTAAAGAAAGCTACACCCAACTTACATGTATTTTTTCCTGTTTTTAGCACTGTATGGTGAAAACAATGTGATTTTTCTATTAAATGTGGGGATGAAGGTATATTCGAAAAAAGTAACTGCTGAATCAACTGGGTTTTTCTAGAATAATTTAAGTAGTTTAAATTTCTAAATATATCTCTATGGCGATGTCTAAGAAGGATATGGGAAGGAAGAGTGCCAAGAAAAAGGTACAATTGGAAGAACTTGAAAAACTGGCTGCTTCCGGAAGCGGTGATGCTAAGAAGAAACTTGCAAAGGCTAAGAAAAAGATGAAATGATCATTTGAGGTTTTTCTTTCATTTTTCGTAAGTCATAAGTTTCATCTTCGGAAAAATTTTAAGTTATGCAGGATAAGAAAAAAACGATTTTCTTCTGTCACCAACTAATGCAATTAAATTTAAAGGTGCGGGGGGTGGGATTCGAACCCACGGATTCCTTCGAAACAGGGTCCTAAGCCCTGCGCCTTTGACCTGGCTGGGCTACCCCCGCTGTATGGGTTTTTTGTGCTATTGAGCGGAGTGAAATGCAC
>PYCK01000157.1:2630-5164 GCA_009649835.1 Candidatus Methanocomedens sp.
GCTTTGATCGAACCTTGCAAGGTTCGTCTGCGGCTACCACCGCATAATGTATGGCCTTTATGCTAGAAATCTGTGAAACCAAGTGCTGTTGGTGAAGTTTTAAATGTACCTTTGTAGATTTAAATCTTTGGTGGAGACTCGATATAGGAAAATTTCATCTATTGACAATTATGGGGAATACATTAATTACACCCAGCAGATCACCCTTTTCGATCATCCCATCCAGTATAGGGAGAAAAACAATACTTGAAATATTCCTTTTACTTTCCACCAGAGCCATCCCTTCAGATTGCACCTTAAGTACAGTACCCAGGGCATGGTGGCAAAAAGCGCACGGTAATGATACAGTGTTTTCATACACGACTGTTTTTTTGATAGGGATTTGTATAACATCGCCCTTTTTAACCTCCACATCCCCTGCCGAAATAAGCATTTCCCATTTCCCTTCAGTTGAAATAGTAAAATGATACGGTACTGCAGATACATTCTCCCTCTCGATATGATCCATACCACCCAATACCAGTTGTATAGGGACCGGCAGGACATTTTCATTACCAGCCATGATATATGATAATTAGCGTTTATGATATATAACTTACTTTTTACACATCTCCCCTCAAACACAATACTTGTCGCATTCCTTTCCTACCAGGCTAAAATTGCTCATCTCCTTCATTTGCAGCACAACAATTAAAAACTATCATGCGGTAATATTTCAACCCTTACCAATTTCCAAGAGGAACAAGAATGGATTATAGAAGAATCATCCCCTGTCTGGACGTAAAGGACGGCCGCCTGGTCAAGGGCGTAAATTTTGTAGACTTAAAAGACGTGGGAGACCCGTCAGAGAACGGTGCAGCATACAGTGAAGCGGGAGCCGACGAACTGGTTTTCCTGGACATCACAGCGACCATCGAGAACCGGAAAACCATGGTCGATGCCGTGGCAAGAACAGTAGACAAAATCTCCATACCACTAACCGTTGGCGGCGGCATAGGAAGTATCCAGGATATCCAGGCACTGCTGGACGTGGGTGTATCCAAGGTCTCAATTAACTCGGCCGCAGTACGAACTCCCGGGCTTGTGAAAGAAGCGTCATCAGAATTCGGCAGCGAGACGTTGACCATTGCCATAGACACCAGGCAGAACCCACAACTGCCATCCGGATTTGAGGTTATGGTTAACGGAGGTAACAAACCTACTGGCATCGATGCTGTCCAGTGGGCTAAGCAAGTAGAAGAATCAGGCGCCGGTGCCATTCTCCCCACCAGCATGGATGCTGACGGTACCCTGGCTGGATATGATATCCCTATGACCAGGGCCATTGCCGATGCGGTTGACCTCCCGATTATAGCATCCGGCGGCGCAGGCACGCTCGAACATCTTTATGAAGCCATAACTGATGCCCATGCAGATGCCGTACTGGTTGCGTCAATTGCACACTTTGGCACATATACAATCCAAGAGATGAAGGAGTACCTGGCAGGAAGGGGCATCCCTGTAAGATTGTAGTATTTCGAAGTCTTTTTGATGTATTGAAGTCCTTTGTTGCACATATGACAAAAAAGATGACCTATGCCAGCTCAGGCGTGGACATACATCTTGAAGAAAGATCCATCAAGGCGCTTGCCTCCGAAATAACATACAAGCGTACCGGGTTAGGTGCGCCGCTGACAGACATCGGCCACTACGCCGGTCTTATCGAGTTCGGTGAGTATGCGCTTGCCCTGGCTACAGATGGTGTAGGTTCCAAGGTCCTCATTGCAAACGAAATGAGGCGCTGGAATACAGTGGGCATAGACTGTATGGCCATGAATGTGAACGACCTGCTGGCCATAGGCGCAGAACCCCTTTCTTTTGTGGACTACCTGGCAATCGCCAAGCCGGATGAGGAACAGATGGCACAGATTGGTGAAGGGCTCCAGCGTGGTGCAGAACTTAGCAGGCTGACCATTGTGGGTGGTGAGACTGCAACTTTGCCAGAGATCATCAATGGGTTCGACCTGGCCGGTACCTGCCTGGGGGCGCTCAGGAAGGACCAGGTCATCACTGGTGAGAACATAACAAAGGGCGATGTACTGGTAGGAGTACCAAGTTCAGGAATCCACAGCAATGGTTATACTCTTGTGCGCAAGATCATTGAGCGATCGACCTTTAATTACCATGACCCGTTCCCTCTTAATCCTGAAACCACCATAGGCGATGAACTGCTCATCCCTACACGCATCTATATTGAGATACTTGATGTAATAAAGGAATGCGAGGTGCACGGCCTGGCCCATATCACAGGAAGCGGACTGTTAAAACTTCACAGGATTACCGATCTTGGATTTGATATACATTCGCCTCTTAAGCCCCAGCCAATTTTCAGGTTCCTGCAGGAACAGGGAGAAGTTGACGATCTTGAGATGTATAAGACCTTCAACATGGGAATGGGATTTATAATTGTGCTGCCAGAACAGGATGCCCAGCGAGCGGCAAAGATCACAGGTGGCAGGATCGTGGGTAAGATCACTGGTTCAGGAATACGAGTT
>PYCK01000158.1:0-4663 GCA_009649835.1 Candidatus Methanocomedens sp.
AATTAATATCCTGCGTGTATTAATGCTGTTACTTACAGCGGTATGGTTAATTTTGATTTCTTTATGAATCATAATTCACTCACCTTCTTTGTCAGATGGAACGTAATCTTAGCAAAATCTCCAATAGATATGCATATGTTTTTGTGATAGTATATAAAATTTTCGAAATTGTTGGCGTTGGAAAAAATTACTCAATCACCAGTCCCATAACTTCGCAGTCTTCTTCGTTGAGCTCAACCACAAGGACAAAATATTCGGCAGAAGATCCTGCAATCGTTTGGGCGAAGACAAAAAGACAACAGTCTGAATTGTCGATCGGGGAATAACGATCTTCCTGCACGGGATTGAACAGAGCACGAATTTGCACATAAGCAAGAGCTATGAAATAACAAAGCATCATGCTTTAGCATGCTAAATGGAAAGAAACCATAATAACAACTTTTACATTCTTCCTGATGAACCAGTTGAAGGGAATCCAATGGCAGAAATTTTCATCTCATACGCCCATGCCAATGATGAGCCATTCGTTGAGCAGATCCACAACGATCTGACCGAGCATGGTTTCGATGTCTGGTGGGACAAACAGACCATGCAGAGCCGCGGTCGGACATTCCTGCAGGAACTCCGCGATGCTATTGAGGGATCTGACCGCCTGATCGCTGTCATCAGTCCGAATGCCGTACAATCAGATTATGTCCGGGCAGAATGGGAGCATGCTCTCCTCTTCAGCAGGGGCGTGGTCCCGATTTTACGTGAGGGTGACTACAGTCTAATCCCGGATGAACTCTCGAAGTTCCACTGCCCTGACTTTCGCAGGGAATGACCGTATAACGAAGCCCTCGTAGAGCTGCTCCGCATCCTCGCAGAGCCAGTTCCACTACTTGGTCATTTCCGCACTGCAGTTCCATCCCTGCCACCACACCTTCCCTGCCTCAACCACGTCCCGGCTGGCACCCACAATTAGAAACTTTTTATTATTTGTCGGGACTATCCAGAAAACCGCCGAAAATGGGGAATTTTTGACCGCCGTTGACAGTTTCCCCCTCCCTCCTTAATCGGCGTTAATCTTTTTTTCCACAATCCGTTTATCCGGAATAAATCAAAAAGCTAGGGCCTGCATTCCAATACAATTAAGTAATGTGGGCCGTTGATGAAGTAACATGGCACAACTCGGAGTTGCTTTTGTCAGGGGCCTGAACATGTTCGGCCAGAACCGCATAACAGTGGAGGAAATGCGAAGCCTGTTGATAGAAATCGAAGATGATAGCCTGCATATCATAGACCTTTACAGAGCAGATAACATAATCTTTGAGAAGACCGGCATCCACTATGCAGAGGTAGGACTGCGGATACAGGCAGTACTATATCACCTTTTTGGAAAAGAGATAATGGTAACCACACGCTCGTTCAACACACTGAACGGGCTTATGAATAAAATATATGGGCAGGATCATCAGAACTTGTGATCGATCCCGAACTCGGGCAGCCTCTCCCTGGCAGCCTCGCGCTTCTTCTGGTGGTCGGTCAGGAACTCTTCCATCAGGCCCGCAGCCCGCTTCTTACAGGTACCGCACATCAGGTCCCCTGACATACACTCTTTCCTGATCCCAAGCACCTCGTTATCGTCCTCAACCAGATGGTACAGCATCAGTTCATACACCGTACACTCATCAGGCACGCCGCCGTGCTCCTTTTGCTCCTCCAGCGTCACCCGGCCGCCGGTCTTGGCGCGCATGATCTTCTTTGCAGCGGCCTTTGGCTCCTCGGTAAGGGCGATGATGCTGTCCGGGATGCTGCTGCTCATCTTGCCCCCTTGCAGCCCTGTCATGAATTTGTGGTACGTAGATGCCGGCGGCATGAATGCATAGCCTCCAACCAGCAGTTCAACGTCCCTGACCGCATCCTGCACATGTTCCATATCGCCTTTCACATCGATATGTCCCTCGAACATTTTGATATCATCCTTATCAAAGTCCACTGCCAGTCGTTTTGCCAGGGTCTTGAACGCTTTTTCAGGTGCCGATTTGGAGTATATCTTAACTACACCATCACTCTGGAACACATGAAACATATTCATCTTATCAGCCAGTCCCCTGGTCAGCCTGATATGTGGGTCCTGGTCCGCACCCACAGGTATGACGACCGGCCTCGGTCCGCCGAACTCCTGAAGTTGCGGGTGCAGGATATCGGCACTCTGCATCGTGGCCGAGACCATATGTGCGATATTGGTCTCGCCGTTGAAACCGTATATGGCGCTCAATTCCGAAAAATTGGCCTTGACACCCAGTTCAAAGGCAAGATCGCGCACCTGTGGGCTGGTGGATTGGGAATAGATTCGCCCGCCTTCTGGTTCGAAACCCAGGGCGATAAGGCTTAAGATATATTCCTCCACCCCGATGCGCCTGCACTCCTCCCATGAGATGCCACGTACACTATGCGCTTCCATATCAGCCACTGCCATGAACACGGTCCCGCCCTGCTGCTGGTGCCATATTATCTCCTCCATCACCATCTTGTGGCCCAGGTGGATGCGGCCTGAAGGCATGAACCCGCTCATAGCACTGAATGGTTTGTTGGAGTTCATGGCATCCACTATAGAATCATAACTGCGGTGTCCGAAGATTATACCACGGCGCATAAAGCGGTGGGGATGCTTGATACGGGGCAGCAGTTCATCGAAGCGGGATATGCCGAATTCGTCAAAGAGTTTCTGGTAGTCGTCTATGGATGATGATTCCCAGGGATTGATTTCATTCATGGTTGGAGTGAATAAATAGCAATCAGGTAAATAATTGTTTCCATTCCAGGCCTGCCCGGGCAGTTACCTGTACATCCCGTAGTGGTCCTCTGCGGGTTTAGCGGCCTGTTTCCTCAGGCCGGTAAGATGCTTCTCCACATTTTCGGCTTCGTTATACAGAGGTTCCAGGTCGATCCTGATGGTAGGAATAAGCTTGTCGATCATTTCAATCACATGGGCCGCTATCCTGGCATCTGAAATGTTGTTACCTTTCTGGGCAATGGGTACTAACACTTTCAGGTCCCGTATCTTACCTTCATTCAGGAGCACTCCCGAGACCCCGGGAATCATGCTGTGGATAAGCTGTTCAATTTCAAGTTGTTCCAGTTCCTTCCTGGCAGCATCCGTACTTCCTATTCCAAAGAGTTTGAAACCATCTTCATCCAATATCTGTGTCTCAGGGGAAATTATTCTTGAACATCCGGCTTCTTCTGCAAATGAAAGGACTGTCTTGGCAACATTCCTTGCCATTGGCGGGTAAGGTGTAAATTCGGAAAGGAAGACCACTATCTTTGCCTTTTCATCGGCATATATCCTTGCAGGGAATTTGGGTTTTGAGTCATAGATCATTGAAACGGGCGGAAACTCATCTGAGTCGAGACCGCATATTTGGTCAAGGTTCAGAACATTGACAAGGTAGCTGGCCACAATTGAGTTTATAAGGCTGGTGGATGGAAAACCATTGATTACAGTTGAGTCTTCCAGGTCCATTTCTTTATATCTGTGCATGATTATTTCCATTTTTTTTCACCTTTTTTGAGTTATTGTATCAACATATTCGGTCCAGCCACTTAAATGTATCAAAATGATGGTCGAATGTCACAATGTATTTTACTTCATATTTCTTTGAGAAGGCTGCTGAGGTGCAGTCAGTGAAACTGTAATGGTACTTCTTGAACATGTCCCATGTTTCCCTGAAAAGTTCTTCATTTACCTGGAATAATTCAATCTCAGAATCCAGTATGTAATCTCCTAATCTTTCAACTTCTGGCACATTGTTGACCCGGTGCATACAGGTAGTTATTGTTTCGTCGAAAATATGTTCGGTTATCACAACTTGGCCGTATTTGCCTGAGAAAATATCTGATGCCAGTTCCCTTGATCGCTGGTGGTTCCTGTCGCGGCTGTTGATGTATGCAACAAAAAAACTGGTATCCAGCAGGACTGCCATTTATTCACCATACAGGTACTTATCGTGCTCTTCGCTGAGATTTTCGGTTCCTGGTCCGAAATCGATAGCTTCAAGTTCCAGGAAAGAACGCACAGGTTTTGCCTGCGCACGTTTGCGGTCCAGCCACAGGCGGATTGCGCTGTTTATGGCTGTGCCTATGTTGATGCCTTCACGGGTGGCTTCGGCTTTTATTTCGCGGTATAGCTGGTTGTCAATGTTCCGTATGGTTATGTTCATATGTCACCATTGTGTGATATGTATTACAAAATATTTAATTGTTTTCTTGTGTAGCATTTTAGTGACCAGGACCCTATTGCTCCACCACCTCCTGAACAATATACTCTGCTTTAAGTAGAATAAAATATCGTCCAGTTCAGAATTCTTAGTTTCTCTTTAACATCGTGTGGGTAACTTCATTGTTCAGGAACATATCACAGAACATGGAATCTCACGACCTGGCTTTATGGACCGGATTTACAGGATTTACAGGATGGACTGGCAACCATTATCCTGTCGATCCTGTAAATCCTGTCAAGATTTTCGATTTCTCCGATGATCTAGGCAAACTATTACCCACACAATGTTGGAGATATCCAATTCTTATTCATAATTAATTGTGATTTATTCCCATTTCATTAGAAGCGTAACAAATTCGAACAACATATCCTGGAAATACAAAAATAACAGAATTTTTT
>PYCK01000158.1:4673-12083 GCA_009649835.1 Candidatus Methanocomedens sp.
ATATAATACTCATCAATAATAAAAATGTCAGATTTCTCACCAAAATAATTATATATCACAATCGACTAAATTCTATTACAAGTTTAGTGGTGGTGATTACGAATGGCTGTAATGGAAGAAGGCGAAAAGTATCGATGCAATATCTGTGGAAACGAAGTTATTGTGACCAAAGTGGGGGGCGGAGCCCTGGTCTGCTGTGGAGAGGATATGGAACTCATGGAATAGTCCATAGAACATAAAATTGGAGGAATAAAATGAGCGAACACAAGAAGATCATTGAAAATATTGGACAAAAAATAGGTTTTGAGCCTGAGGTACTTCACACGATAGGTGAACTTGACCCGGATTTCCTTCAGGCATACCATAAATGCGATAAGAAAATGCTCACTGACGGCGCCCTGCCTGCCAAAATGAAAGCGCTGATGGGACTGGCTGTAGTGGCATCGCAGCGCTGTGAGGCATGCACAGTATCCCAGATGAGAAATGCCCTGAACCAAGGTGCGACTAAAGAGGAGATCATGGAAACCATGGAAGTGATTTTCCTCACATCCGGCGCACCTGGCGTGGCTACATGCAGGGATGCGTTGAAATTAGTGAAATAATTAAATGAAGTCAAGAAGAAATACGATACTATTTCTTTCTTTGATATTGGCCATGACAATCATGGTTTGTGCACAAACCGCACCAGGAAACTCAGTTCAGACCAGTTAGAGGTGCCGGTTGTTGGGATGACACAGGATTCTAAGACTATTGGAGATGAAGATAAAAGCATACCCGGATTCCAGATAACGTTCCCGGTGATGCTCGGGTTATTGTTACTGCTATTTTGCATGAGAGGAAACAAAAAATGAATGAGGAGACTGAAGTTAAACCTGATGAGACACTCGACTGTATCGGGCTGTTTTGCCCGATACCAGTCTTCAACACTACTGAGGCTATAAACACTATCAATATAGGTGAGGTACTGGAAGTGCTGACCGATGACCCTGCCTCAACCCAGGATATTCCCAGATGGGCCAAGCGAACGGGCCACAAACTGCTGAAATTCGAGGACCAGGGTGACAATTTCCGGTTCCTTATAGAAAGAACGAAATAAACAAGGAGATATGAAAGATGAGTGATGAAAAGATATTATATGTCCAGACCAGTGGTGTGAACACGCCCGAGAGGTTGTATTCCCCGCTGGTGCTTGCCCAGACCGCCAAGGCTATGGGCCTTGATGCAACAGTGTATTTTCTTGGGATGGGGATCACTGTGGTCAAGAAGGGGGAGGCTGAAAAAGTGCAGGTCGGGAGTTTCCCATCACTTAAGGATATACTGGACCAGACTGCAGCAGCAGGCGTAAAACTGTATGTCTGTGAGGCCAGTACCCAGTTGATAGGGCTGGACAGCGGTGAATTCATCCCTGAGGCTGAGATCGTAGGGGCGGCAACCCTCAACGACCTGGTGCTGGAAGCTGACGGCACGATGTGGTTCTGACCAGGGTGAATGGTTTGAAGACCGTTTATATGGACAATGCCTCGGGGGCACCTGTTGATAAACGTGTGGTCGAGGCCATGCTCCCGTACTTTGATTCCAGGGTGGGCAATCCGGCATCGCTCCACGAATCAGGTGTTGAGGCCCGTAAAGCACTGGGTACGGCACGGGAGTTGGTGGCCGCACTTATAGGGGCAGAGGATAAGGAAATTATCTTTACATCGGGGGCAACCGAGTCCAACAATATTGCCATACGTGGCGCAGTGCAGCGAAAGAAGAAAAAAGGGAACCACATAATAATCTCTGCTGTTGAGCACATGTCTGTGGTCAATACCTGCAAGGACCTGCAGCGTGAAGGGTTTGAGGTGACTACTGTGCCCGTGGACAGGGACGGACTGGTGGACCCCGAACGCTTAGCAGACGAGGTCACTGACCAGACCATCCTGGTATCATGCATGTATGCTAATAGTGAGATCGGCACTATCCAGCCTGTTAGGGATATCGGTGCCATGACCAGGGAAAGGGATATTCTCTTCCATGTGGACGCCGTGGCTGCTGCCGGTAAGATACCGATCGATGTGGTGCAGGACAATATCGACCTGCTGTCCCTTTCTTCCAATGACCTGTACGGTCCGAAAGGAGTGGGTGCACTATATATAAAATCGGGCGTGGCGCTTCGTCCCGTGATGACAGGCGGGGGCCAGGAGCGGGGGCTGCGCTCGGGTTCTGAGAATATTTCCGGCATTGTGGGTATGGGACAGGCATGTGAACTGGCAAAGGACGAGATGGAGAACGATGCCAGGCAAATGGAGGCGCTCAGGGAGAAGTTGATTGACAGAGTACTTGGCAATATGAAACATTCTTATCTAACAGGTCACAGGACAAAGCGTCTGCCGAACATTGCCAGTTTCAGGTTCAGTTTTATCGAGGGCGAGAGCATCATTTTGAGCCTCAGCGACCTGGGGGTGGAGGCGTCCACGGGTTCGGCATGTTCTGCAAAGACCCTGGAGCCGTCCCATGTACTTATCGCCATCGGGCTGCGTCATGAGGAAGCCCACGGGTCGCTGCTGCTGTCCCTTAACAAGTGGAATACGCAGGCAGAGGTTGACCATGTGCTTGAGAGCCTGCCGCCTGTGGTGGAGCGGTTGAGGGCATTGTCGCCACTGTACCAGGAGGATTGATCGTATGAGTTTTGAATATTCGGAAAAGGTAAAGGATCATTTCAGGAATCCCAGGAATGTGGGAACCATTAAGGATGCGGATGCCACCGGACGGGTGGGAAATCCGGTTTGCGGTGATATGATGGAGATACAGATCAAGGTGGAGGATAATATCATCAAGGATATCAAGTTCAAGACCTTTGGGTGTGCTTCTGCTATTGCCACCAGCAGCATGGTTACCGAGTTAGCAAAGGGTAAGACCCTGGAAGAGGCGCTGGAGATTACCAGGCAGGATGTGGCAGATGAACTGGAAGGCCTCCCACCCATAAAGATGCACTGCTCCAACCTGGCTGCCGATGCACTGCATGCTGCCATTAATGATTACATGGAGAAGCAGGAGAAGGGTATCACCCCGCCGGGTGAAGACGAGTATGAGGTGGCGGTGATTGGCGGGGGTGCTGCCGGGCTGGCTGCTGCTACTATATCATCCTATGTGGGGCTTAAGACCGTGATTTTTGATGGCGGGCAGTGGGGCGGTCTGCTGAACAAGTTCTGTCCTGATAAGTTGATAGAGAATTATCCGGGCCTGACCGACAAGATGACCACAAGGGAACTGACCCGGTCGCTGCTGGATGATGCCAGGGAGCAGGAAGCGAAGCTAGTCAATGAGTATGTGAATGATATTGAAATTGACGGCGAGTTCAAGACCCTGACCACGGATTCCAGGACCTATAAGGCCAGGATGCTGGTGCTGGCGTCTGGAAGTTCGCCTGCCAAATCCGGCATCCCTGGCGAGGAGAAGTTTGCAGTGGATGACGGCGGCATTTACTACCTGACAGCAGACCCGTCCAGGCTGACAGGCAAGCGGGTGCTGGTGTACGGACACGGCTACAATGCAGTCTCCGCTGCCGGCTGTTTGGGAGGTATTGCCGGGAGTATCACGGTGGTGACGGATGAGGCGTCGTTTATGGTGCCTGAGCGGGAGATGGACAGGGTGAAGTGCATCGAGGGGCTGAAGATACTGACTTCGACAACCCTGTTGGAGATACAGGGCGCTGCAAAGGTTGAGAAGGCTGTGCTGGAGGACCAGACCGAGGGGGAGAGGGTGGAGATTATGGTGGATGCTGTGGTGCTGGCCACTGGGATGGTGCCGAATGTCGGGCTTATGGAGAAGCTGGGTGTGGAGGTGGATGAGTCTGGGTTCGTTAAGACTGATAAGTACCAGCGCACCAGCCTGGACGGGGTGTATGCTATTGGGAATGTGGCATCAGAGATCGATCTGCTGGTGGTGGCAGAGGCGCAGGGGACGATTGTGGCGCATGATGCTTATCGGAAGTTGAGGGGGGGTAGGAGGATTTTTTCTGGATGGAGTATTTGAGGTGAATACTTCTGAGAAATTGGTATGTACAGGCCCGGTACATTGTACGGGGCGTATCGGTCTGTGACAAGAAGTTGCATAATGAATTGCTGTACGCTACCCCTTCCGTTTGGGGTAATCCTACTATGATATGCGCTGGTGGTAACGCCGGGGTGTAGTGCTCATAGGACAATATGGAGAAATTTGAAAGACTAATTTAAACGATCTGTTAGGATAAGAACGCTATGAAGAAAATGAAAGTTGAACCATTGTAAGAGTCGTGAACCCCGATAAGTGAAAATAGTCTGAATACACTTAAACCAAAAGGTACGGAATCAGACCATAATGGCTGTCGGTACATTATGGTAAACGGACAAATGATCCCCGGCTTACAGATGGCTTCTAAGGCATTCACAATTATTCATTATGTAGAACTTGGTAAGCCCTATACGCTCCCACCAGGGTAGAAATTCCGCGAGGAACAACGATGGCGTAGAGGGTATAGGAGAGAGTAAAAAGCGAATGACATTTTGTAATGAAATGTATAGAGGTTCAAAATTTGCCCTGATCCGAAAGGATGCTGACTTACTCTATGGTGTTTTATTGTGTGAACGAAGGTAAATCTATGAATGTAAGAAATTCAATTACACCGCAAGGTGAGAAGCTTACAAATATGCAACTTAGAAACCAGTGGAATAACATCGACTGGATCAAAGTTGAGAAACATATTAATAGACTACAAGTCAGGATCACAAAAGCAGTTAAAGAAGGAAAATGGTATTTGGTTAAAAGTTTGCAATATCTGCTAACCCACTCGTATTACGCGAAACTGTTAGCAACAAGAAAACCCACTCAAAATAAGGGTAAAAGAACGGAAGGAATTGACGGTGAAACATGGTCATCACCGGAAGCCAAAATGAAAGCCGCTCTCAAACTAACCGATAAAAAATATGTTGCGAAGCCACTAAAGAGAGTATACATTGAAAAATATGGGTCAACTAAGAAAAGGCCGCTGGGTATCCCAACTATGTACGACAGAGCAATGCAATCACTCTATGCTTTAGCATTAGAGCCGATTGCTGAAGCAACGGGTGACATGAGATCATTTGGCTTCAGGAAATTCAGAAGTACACATGATGCATGTCAACAAGTTTTCAATTGTTTGTGCAGAGAAAACTCTCCCAAATGGGTACTGGAAGGTGATATTAAAGGCTGTTTCGACAACATTTCTCATCAATGGTTAATAGATAATATCCCTATGGATAAATCAATTCTTAAACAATTTCTTAAGGCAGGTTATGTATTTGACCGCCACCTATTTCAAACTGAAGCAGGTACTCCCCAGGGTGGTATAATATCACCAATTCTTGCTAATATTACTTTAGATGGGATTGAGAAACTGCTTGCAGATAAATACCACAAAAGCAAGAGTGGTAAAATAAATAATCATCATGCTGCAAAATACAACGTGAACTTTTCCAGATATGCAGATGATTTTATTGTTACTGCAAAAACAGAGGAAATAGCTGAAGAAGTTAAAGAATTGATTAAAGACTTCCTTGTAGATAGGGGTCTTGAATTGTCAGATGAGAAAACGTTAATAACCCATATTGATACTGGCTTTGACTTTCTGGGATGGAATTTCAGAAAGTACAATGGTAAGCTTCTTGTTAAACCATCTAAGAAATCTATTGAAAAAGTTACTAAAAATATCAGTGACAAGATCAAGAGAGGAAAAGCATGGAAACAAAAAGATTTAATCGGTATTCTGAACCCAATCATAACAGGATGGACAAATTACCACCAGACTGTTATGTCAAGTGAAACATTCCATAAAATGGATTATCGAATCTGGAATATGTTATGGCATTGGGCTAAAAGAAGACATCCTGATAAATCCAAACACTGGATTGCCAGAAAATACTGGCACACAGTTGGGAGTAGAAATTGGGTGTTTTCAGATGAAGATAAAAAACTGAATCTTCTATCAGATACTAAGATAATCAGACGTAACAGATTGAAGTTAGATATGAATCCTTACCTTGATAACGAATATTTTGTTTTACGAAAAATAAAACAAAGGGCTAGGAAACTAACAGGTATGGCAAATAAGGTGTGGGACAAAACTACGAAGATATGCAAACCGAAAACTGAGATCATGACAAATAACTGCTGCCCGATTTAAAGGGTTATAAAAGGCTTGAGCCGGATGTAGTGAAAGTTACAAGTCCGGTTCTTAGAAGAGGGAGAGCGAGTAATCGCTCTTTCTTATTCGGCGACTGAATAAGTAGAGGTCAGTTATAGATGTTAGACAAATTTCGTGAAGCAATTAGTCTTCTCAGATCAAATATTAGGTTATTTAGTCTCATCATTCTTACCATTTGGCTACCTGGTAATATTATAATCAATTACCTTGACTATTATGTGTTCTATGGGGAGGACTTTGTCGACTTGACGAGAGTTAGTATGTCGATAGAAGGAATATTTGGTCCGATTTATATAGGGGCTTTGATTTATGCACTATCCAGATTGAAACAATATCAGGTGGTTACTTATACTGAAGCGATCACTACAGGATTTCGTAATTGGGGTAGACTTTGGTGGGCTCAGTTTGTTGCTGGACTTATCATCACATTAGGGTTCATCGCACTGATAGTCCCTGGGATAGTTCTTACCATTCGATATATGCTGATTGATTCCGTTGTTATACTTGAAGGTGCTGACGCCTCCGAATCAAGGAAACGTAGTAGTGAGCTTACCGCGGGTAAGGGGTGGCAGATTTTTGGGGCATACGTTTTATTCCTTTTTGTTATCACAATTTTCTCTTTCATAGTCTATGTACCAGTGGGTGTTATGATAGAGTTAGGTTTCATAGAGCAATTGAGTAGTATGATTATCTGTATTGTTATAGACTGTGTCTTAGACATAATCTATGCTATCATAATAATAGTAATGTTTTTATTCTATTGGGAATCGAAGGATGATGGGCAACAGGATGATGATGAGTTACAACTTCGTACAACACCCGATTGATTTCTTTTGTCTTTCGGTGTCCATCTCAACTGAATCGCTCTGCTCAATAGCCGGACAAAAATCATGTCCCGCCGCGGGTTAAAATCCCCCCGTCCGGGTCTGCTCCCGGATGAAGAGAACGGGAAGTGCGGCATCGTGAGGTGCTGTGCGGAGTTCCCTAGTATCGGCAGCCACAGCCCAAAGCGCAAGCGAACCAGAGGTGGCCTTAGCGATTGGCGACACTCCCAGTCACAGTGGAAGCCTGAGCAGAATATAATCGCTGGGGTGGTTATCGTTGGGATGGTTGCGAAAATCCTGCGGATTTTCTAAGCCTCCACTCCTTCGAAGTGTCGGTTGCGAATGCTCTTTTGTGTGACCGAGGGAGACAAATTTAGCGTTTACATC
>PYCK01000159.1 GCA_009649835.1 Candidatus Methanocomedens sp.
AGCTAAATCAAAAATATATAAAATGACAAAGATGACACAAATGACAGGAAATACATTTCATAACTCTGCAACCCAATAATTCATCAACGACAGCATCCCCACCGGCCTCGCCGCTAAACCCGCCCACCACTTCGAACCAATAAACTACGACCCCTGGGTGGAACTGAAGTTCAGAGACGAACTTACCGATGCAGAGATAAATGAAAAGCAAGCGTTGGAGGAGAGGAATATGGCAGTTATTGAAAAAGTGTACCAGCGGTTGAGAGAGGATAAGGGTGTGCAGGGGCGCATCTGGCAGATACAGGCGCATCCGTGGGTGCGGGTGGTTGAAGAATGATAATATCAAGTCCACGTATGGAGCCCGCAGGCTTCATACGTGTGCGGCCCGCTACTGGCCTGAGTAGCTGTCGCCAGAGTAGGTGAGAGAGGTAATAATGGATAACAAAATCGTCGTTTTTCAGGATACTCAAATAAGAAAAATCTGGCATAATGATGAATGGTATTTTAGTATTGTAGATATAGTCAAAGCTTTAACTGATAGCCCCAACCCAAAGCAATACTGGGGGAAAGTTAAGGATCGTGCATTTAAAGCTCTTGAACTGTCCCCAATTTGGGTACGGTTGAAACTGCCCGCAGAAGACTCGAAAATGCGGTTCACAGATTGTGTAAATACTGAATCTGCATTCAGGTTAATTCAATCAATTCCTTCCAGGAAGGCTGAACCATTTAAACGATGGCTTGCTCATGTCGGCACTGAAAGAATTAAGGAAATAGAAAACCCTGAACTTGCACAGGAACGCATGAAAGAGATCTATGAACAAAAAGGCTACTCAAAATCATGGATCGATAAGCGCCTACGGGGTATTGCTGTAAATAAATATATTACCTTTATGTTGGTAGTGTTCAGAAAAATAAATGGCCTTTATAGTGGTAGTATTTAGTGAGATCTGTGTGTATCTTATGAAAATGATGGCAGCTTAGTGCCCTAAATTTAATGTTCAGCAGAACATATACAAGTCCTATCATGGAACATGAAAACGCGTCCGATTCATTCTACACCCATCTTCCACACGGCTGCCAGCTCTGCTACGAGGGCGCTAAAATGGTACTCTTCGTGACCGGATTATGCCGCAAGAGCTGTTTCTACTGCCCGGTCTCTGAAAAACGGATGCGCAAGGATGTAACATTCGCCAACGAGCGCCCGGTATCGTCAGATAATGACATCCTGGACGAGGCCCGCAGCATGAATGCCCTGGGCACCGGGATAACCGGGGGTGAACCCCTGCTGGTGCAGGACAGGGTACTTGGGTATATCAGGCTCCTGAAAGCCAGCTTTGGCAGGAAGCATCACATCCACCTTTATACTGCCCTGACCCCTGACAGAGAAATCCTAAAAGAGCTTAAAGCGGCAGGACTCGATGAGATACGATTCCATCCGCAACCGGAAATCTGGGACAGTCTGCCCGGGTCAGGGTTCGACAGGTCGCTGGAAATAGCGAAAGAACTGAGTATGGATGCAGGTTTTGAGATACCTTCCCTGCCGGGTTCAGAGCAGGTTGCAGGTTTTGCAAGGGATTGTGATGTGTTCATCAACCTGAATGAGCTGGAGTTCTCACAGACCAATGCAGAAGCACTGAAAGCCCGGGGTTATTCTGCTATGGATGATGAAAGCTGTCGTGTGGCCGGGAGCAGGGATGTGGCATATAGTATTATCCAGCAGGACCCGGGGTCAAAGGCACATTTCTGCTCATCCCGCTTTAAAGACGCAGTCCAGTTGCGCAAGAGGCTGCTGCGAACAGCCCGGATACTGGGCCGTGAATTTGATGAAGTGACACCGGACGGTACGTTATTCTATGGAGTGATAGAAGGAGATGTGGACGGGATCACCGGGATGCTGAGCCTGCTGGACGTGCCCGGGCAGCTTTTTGAGCTGCGGGATGGTAAGGTCGAACTGGCCTGGTGGGTGCTGGAGGAGATTGCGTCAGAAATTGGAGATAGGTTCCGGTCATGGTATGAAGAATGCTACCCCACATATGGCAGGTTGGTTGTTGAACGAATTCCCATAGATATGGGTGTAGATTTCACTATTTGACGCCAACTTTTATTTACCTTAAAGTGAACATATTGAATCCCGGTTTTACTTATTAATATTGATGGTGGTAATACTGAACAAGACCAATAATCAAGTCAAAGAAAGGCTAATTAAATATTTACGTAATGATGAGACTAATCTGCGTAAAACTGTCCTGAAGATGTTCCTGGTCGGAGAAATCTATACTACGAACGACATATACAATAATCTTGTACAACAGGGCTTTGACTTGAACTATCGGGGCGTCTCTGCAATGGTAGGCCTGATGAATACCCGTCTCGGTATCCTTCGTGTTGATGTGACAAGGGAACACAATCATTATTCTTTGAAAGATGATTTCAAAGTTGTCGTACAGACTGTACTGGATAATTTTTAATAAATACTAAACAGGTGTGCTAATATGCTTCGTGTAGGAGTTGTAGGGTGTGGTGCGATCGGGTCCTTTATTTGTCATGCCCTGGATACAAAGATCGAAGGTGCCCGGCTTATTGCCGTACACGAACACCACATAGAACTTATGGAAACTCTATGCTCCAGTCTGTCCTGCAAACCAGGGATGGTAAAGATCCGCAAGATGGTAGAAATGGTCGACCTTGTAGTGGAAGCTGCAGCACCCGAAGCCGTCCCGTCAGCAGCAGTTACTGCTCTTGAAAATGGGTGTGATGTGATGATAATGAGTGTAGGCGCCCTGGTTGATTCCGGGCTAATGGACAGGCTTACCGCCCTGGCACTGGAAAATAACTGCAAGATATACCTGCCTTCAGGAGCAGTGGTAGGTATTGACGGGATCAAATCCGCATCCATAGCTGGAATAGAATCTGTTACACTTACCTCGACCAAACCACCCAGGGCTCTTGCCGGAGCACCGTACGTTGTCGAACACAATATTGACCTGGAGGGTTTCAGGGAATCCACGGTAATTTTCGAGGGTGCTGCCCATGATGCTGTAAAAGCCTTTCCCGCAAATGTCAATGTGGCTGCTGCCATCAGCCTGGCAGGTATCGGTGTGGAAAAAACAAGGGTACGCATAATAGTTGACCCGGCCAGTGACAGGAACAGGCATGAGATAGAAGTAATAGGGGACTTTGGCAGGTTTACTACACAGGTAGAGAATGTACCTTCCCCGGAAAACCCGAAAACAAGCTATCTGGCTGCCCTGTCTGCCGTGGCTACACTTAAGAAGATTGCAAGTCCGTTGCAAATCGGAACTTAAAAAAACCAGGAAAGAGTAGTTACTTCTAAAATATGTAACGGAGCAGATAATCATTATTTCCATCAGGCATCTGTCAAAGACTTTCGGAAACCATGCTGTGCTTCGTGATATCAACCTGGATATCAAGACAGGGGATTTTTTAACCATATTCGGTCCCAACGGTGCCGGCAAGACCACACTGGTCAAGATCATGTCCACCCTGGTCAGCCCCACTTCAGGGACTGTGCTTGTACATGACCTGGATGTTAAGAAATCACCACTGGAAGTAAGGCGGCTTATCGGTGTGATCTCGCATGAGACCTACCTGTACCAGGACCTGAGCGCAAAAGAGAACTTGCTGTTCTTTGGCAGGATGTACGGTATGCACAGGGATAAGCTGGAGGCAAGGATACATGAACTTGTGGAAGAAGTAGGGTTGCAGTACAGGCTGGATGACAGGGTGGGTACATTCAGCAGGGGTATGAAACAGCGCCTGAGCATTGCCCGGGCCATCCTGCATGACCCGAAGATACTGTTCCTGGATGAACCCTACACTGGGCTTGACCAGCATGCAGCAGCTACATTTGATTCTATCTTAAACGAACTTGATGTATCAGACAAGACCCAGGTCATGGTATCCCATGATATCGAGCGGGGGCTGGCACTTGCCGATAAGGTTGTTATCCTGCATGGCGGGAAGATCGTGTACGAGGCCGCTAAGGATAAGATGGAAGGCGTGGAGCAGTTCCGCCATACCTATGAACATTATGTAAAGGAGGTGTGACAATTGAAGGATTTCCTTTACCTTGCCTGGAAGGACCTGCTAATGGAGTTTCGGACCAAGCAGATGTTGAACAGCATGGTCATATTCTCGCTGCTTGTGATAGTCATATTCAACTACTCTTTCAGCAACATCCTGTTCAATATCGATGTGGCAGATATAGCGCCCGGTATATTGTGGATAGCTTTCACCTTTGCCGGAATGCTGGGTCTGTCCCGTTCATTTTCCAGCGAGATGGAGGAGGGGTGCCTTGACGGACTGAAATTATGTCCGGTTGACCCTTCCACCATTTACCTGGGTAAGGTCGTGTCCAACCTGGTCATAATGTTTTTAATCGAAGCTATTATTGTACCCCTGTTCATTGTCCTGTTCAATTTTAGTGATGTAAAGGGGCTGGCCGGTCTTATTGTCATAATCCTGCTGGGTACGATCGGGTTTATTCTGGTAGGGACACTGTTCTCTGCCCTGACAGTCAATATGAGGACAAGAGAGATCCTGCTTCCTGTGATCCTGTTCCCTATTATTATTCCGCTGATCATGTCTTCCGTGATGGCGACCCAGAAGGTGCTGTCAACCGGCGACCTGTTTGCTGCAATCGACGAGATCAGGCTGTTGGTCGTTTACGATCTGGTATTTTTTATTGCAGCGCAGCTTGTATTCGAATATGTAATAGAGGATTAACAGGCTATGACCTGGCAGGAGTGGAACCAGGGACTGCCAAGAAATAAGTTGGTCAATTTTACAGAAGATTTGTGTAGATACACAGCACATATGCCAATATGAATTATAGTTTGCTGCAAAACAATCAATAAATTGGCAGGCAAAGGGATAAAGGTAAATTGCATTTCTGGTAATACACCTTCAATCATACCATCAATATGGGATAATTTCATGCATGATCGGTTAAAACAAGTGTTTAACTTGACATAGGTTCATATGCCCCTCATTGAACCCCTCGACAATCTGTATCTCTTCGGGGGGTCAGGTCGTAGAGTTTGTATACCAATCATTTAATCTAGCTTTCCAGTTATAATTATGATTGATTAATCCTTGATTTGTTTATTTAATTTCTTTTCAGTTAAGTGAAGATAATTCTCATTTGAAACAATGGATTTTCCTGTTTTTTGCTCTATTTCTTTCCGTGTATTCTTTGCGATAGTACCACCTTCAAGAGCAGAATCTTTGCATTCATTAAATCCCTGCGAATCTTTTGATATTGTGATATCTGTGGTTGCTTTTTCGCCAACCATTGCAAGGATTAACTCCCAGTCAGTCATATGGTCTCTAAGGTTCTGGTTGTTTCTTTTTAAGCTTTTGAATTTTTTATATTCACCGACTGTTTTGCCAAATGTTGCTTTTGATATCTCATTCGTGAGTATCGCAAAGTCTTTTTGCTCTTGAATGCCCCTAAATTTCCATTCATCTGTCAAATCCTGCCTGATTGCTATGCCCCTGAGTCTCTTTTCAATCCAATCCGCAGGGTATCCTTTAAGCTCGTAATAGTCCTTGACCCTGTCCTGTGCAAGTTCAGGGTTTTCTATTTCCTGTATCCTTTCATATCCCACTTTTGCAAGCCATTGTTTAAATGGCTCTGCTTTAAGGGAGGGGATTGACTGGATTAACCTGAAAGCATTTCTGGTATTTACGCAATCAGCATACCTTAATTTACCGTCTTTGGCAGGCAGTTTCAAACCGTGACAAATTGTCACGAGTTGAGGTTCTCTTTGCTTTAGTTTTCTCCAGTAGGCAAGTTCGTCTTTGCTATCTGTGAGGATTGCAATGATGTCTGAAACAGAAAAGTGCCATTCATCATTATGCCAGAGCCTTCTTATTTTCTTATCCTGAAAGACGATTAATGACTTTTCCGAATCCATATCATTTCCCCTCATTGAACCCCTCGACAATCTTTATCTCTCCGGGGGTCAGGTCATATAGTTTGTAGACGAGCTGGTCTATTTGTTTTTCAAATCCTGTTTTATTTTCAAGTTTTCTCTTTTT
>PYCK01000160.1:0-3308 GCA_009649835.1 Candidatus Methanocomedens sp.
GTGAAAAAATGAAGGAAATGACACCGGTCCGGAAGATAAACATATTCCTGAATATTGGTATCTATGCTTCCCTGCTGTGCTCGTTTGTCTCCCTGTACACAGCCAGGTGGTTTATGGTGTGGGTGTTCCTGACCCTTGGGTTATTATTCCTGGTAGTAAGGAATTTGTCCTTTATACTGGAGAAAATGGAAAAAATTGACTTTGGCAGATGAGTTAAACTTTTATCGGCAAGCTCTTAGCAACAAGTTCTTATCGGCAAGTCAGTAGCAGCAAGTCCTTATCGGACGCCTGGTCGCTTTTCAGACAGGGCTGAAAAGTTCCTGGTCTATTTTATGAAAGGAACTCTTCTATTTTTTCAAGCGCAGTTTTCAGTTCATCCAGGCTGGAAGCATAGGAACACCGCAGGAACCCGTCTCCAGACTGCCCGAATACCTCTCCCGGGACCACTGCCACTTTCTGCTGGTGCAAAAGTTCCTCTGCGAACTGTGAGGAGGTCATTCCAGTGGATTCGACTGAGGGGAAAGCATAGAATGCCCCCCTGGGCTCGAAACAGTCCAGGCCCAGCCTGTTCAGTCCGGTCACAAAAAGCCTTCTGCGACGGTTATACTCCCTTACCATAGCCTGCATCTCGGCCTCGCCGTTTTGCAGTGCCTCTATGGCCCCCATCTGGGCTGTGATAGGTGCACACAGCATGGTGTACTGGTGAATGAGTAACATGGCACTGATAAGCCCGGGCGGCCCCATTGCATACCCCACTCTCAGGCCGGTCATGGCATGGGACTTTGACAGGCCGTTTAGCAGTATAGTGCGGTCTTCCATACCGTTCAAGGATGAAAAGCAGGTGTGTTTCCCGTTATAGGTAAGCTTGTCATAGACTTCATCGGAAATGACAAGCAGGTCATGTTCCATCACAACATCAGCCACCTCTTCCAGGTCCTGCTTTTGCATTACAGCTCCTGTAGGGTTATTAGGGTAACTAAGAATAATTGCTTTCGTCCTGTCGGTAACGGCTGCTTCTATCTGCTCACCGCTCACCCTGAACTCATTGTCCCTGGTTGTGGATACAGGGACGGGTGTGCCTCCGGACAGTATAATACTTGGTTTGTAGGAAACATAACAAGGCTCGTGGAGTATTACTTCGTCCCCTGGGTTTACCACTGCACGCAGGGCCAGGTCTGCCGCTTCGCTGACCCCTGTGGTCACTAATACCTGGTCCTCGGGATTATAGTCCACCCCGTAATCATTATGAAATGAATCCGAAATTGCCTCCCTGAGTTCAATGAGACCCGAATTTGATGTATATGACGTGAATCCCTTCTCCAATGAATATATACATGCCTCCCTGATGTGCCACGGGGTCACGAAATCTGGCTCACCCACTCCCAGGGAGATGACGTCGTCCATCCCTATGACCATGTCAAAGTATTTCCTGATACCTGAGGGTGGAACAGTCTTTATTTTGTCTGAGAGGAACTTTTTTACATAAGTCATTAGCTTATCACTTTAAACCTAAGGCGATATGGCAAGCCGCCTGGATTTTTCCTGCTCGAAGAGGGGTACGCCGTCCTCTTTGTAGGTCTTAAGTACGAAATGGGTAACAGTACTCTGCACCTGGTCAAGTGTCGCTATCTTCTCTGCAACAAAAAAGGCCACATCCTTCATGGACTGTCCCCTCACTGTTAATGACAGGTCATGATCCCCTGATATCAAACGTATGGACCTGACCTCATTAAAACTGGCAATCCGATGGGCAATGGTATCATATCCTGACCTGTCACCCAGTGTGATCTTAAGCTCGATTATGGCATAGACATACTCTTCCCCGACCCTGTCCCAGTCTATTACTGCCTTATATTTCCGGATAATACCGCTGTCTTCAAGTTCCTTGATGCGTGTTTGGACCTCTTTTTCCGAATACCCTGTAAGCAGGGCTATCTCGGATGGGTCTTTTTTAGGGTCCTGCTCAATTATCTCAAGTATCTCGTTCATAACCATGCCTCTTCATCAGTTTTGTGTTGATTTGGATTATGTTGATGCAAACTTCTTAAGGGTGCTGCATAATTTATTTACCGTATCTTCGACTGTCTTCATTCCAACATCATCAGAATCTACGTCTTTTTGTGCGATGCCCCCGAAATGATTGTTGTCTCCCACCACGATCATTCCATGGATATGCATCCAGGCATGGATGGACCAGATAGTATATTCCTGGCCGCCATTTCGTGATCCACCAACAGCCAGGGCCGCTCCGATCTTGTCCTTTAATAGAAATCCATTTCTTCTTAACGGAAGTGTACGGTCGAACAACATCTTCAACTGCCCTGAAAGTGTTCCGAAATATACAGGTGAGGATACGATTAATCCGTCCGCTGATTCCAGTATTTCATATATCCTTCCCATGTCGTCATCGATGGAGCATGATCTTTCGTTTTTGCATACTCCACAATCCGTGCAGGGAGAAATGTTTACATCTGCAAGGGATATTTTTTCAATATCAAAGCCATTCTCTTTTGCGATTGCCAGTGAATGGTCCACCATCCTGCTGTTATTACCCTTGCTGTTAGGACTACCCGATATTCCAACTATTTTCATGTTTTTATTTCACCTGCTTGTGCATTTCAGTGTATAAGTATCATCTTTTTAGAAGGTAAGTATCATCTTTTCAGTGAGTAAGTATTACCTTAAATTCTTTAGGGCTCTTGTGCCGGATTCAATAGCTTCCATTTGCTGTTTAATCCTGCCCTGGTCTGTTTCACGCTGTAGGTCCAGGCAGAGCTGGACTACTTTGTTAACAATCGTATTGTTGATAAACTCATAAGTCTCTTGAGATATATTTAAGGGGGTTCCTGTGGGCTGTGCAGTTACCTGCTGAGCCTCAGTAAAAGGTTTTGGAGACTGTGGAATCTCAGTAAAATGTTGATTTCCAGTTGAGGGTGTCGTTTTTTCAGATATCCGGACCTTCTGAATCTTTTGTTCTACTTGATCTGAAATTAAGGGAGGATTTTCCCCAGGTTTTTTACTGGTTTTTTCTATTTTTCCCTGGGATTCAATAGCTCCTTTTGAGTTTGAATCACAGATAGGACATATTACGTTGCCGTGGTACCTGAATAGAGGAGCTCCGCATTCACAGTGGTTTGCCAGCATAGTGCCGCCCAATTCAAGTAATTTTCCTATTTTATCCAGCTTGATGTCTTCTTTACTCTTTTCCAATGTTATCACCGAAATACTTCAAACACTATAAGTAATATGAACACTTAAAATGAGCGCTAGTTTTTATAATTTAGCACACTAAAATACAACATATAAGC
>PYCK01000160.1:3318-3734 GCA_009649835.1 Candidatus Methanocomedens sp.
CATATAAGCAAAATAAATCAATATTATTTATTTTATTAAGGTTTAATTAAGGTTTTTTCAATAGAAGTTAAGAGATGATAAGAATGTCAATAAATCCAGATGAAATTATCAAGCAATGCACAGAAGTTATTGAGCGTATAATTAGCGATGATTCGGTTCCAAAGAATATCAGGCGATCTGCAGATGAAATTAGGACTATATTACTAAAAGAAGAGGATTCCCATTCTATCAGGGCAGCTCTTAGCATAAGGATTTTGGATGATATAAGTACTGATCAGAATCTTCCCCTTCATACAAGAACTTTAATATGGAATCTTGCAGGACAACTTGAGACTATTCCGGTAAGTGACTGAAATACAAACATTAACATTTAATTTTTTTTCTTTTTTTACTCAATAATATCAGAATCCCCAACC
>PYCK01000161.1 GCA_009649835.1 Candidatus Methanocomedens sp.
CAGGAGGAGCGTGAGGAGATCATAGATGTGGAACTGGATAAAGTAAAATTCTCATTGATGAACTTTTTTAATGATATCCAGGGACCTGCTGATCAAGAAAATGGAAAATTCAGACCGGATTTACAGGATTGACAGGATACGATCCAATCCTGTAAATCCTGTAAATCCTGTCAAAAGATTTGATTGAAAGTAAGAAAATTAGCTATATCGATATCAAAATGCGTTTATAATTTCCTATACGTCAATAAAATGCTCGCTAACGTTCGCATTTTCTAAGCCTGCAGGAAAGTTTATACTTCCCTATACGTTAAAAAACCAAAGACACAAAATGCTTAATACTGACAAGGGCGTAAATAAATCAAATTTTAACGCCACAGGCATTAAGTGCCTGAAATATATCCCAGGAATATATTCTATGATTGTTTCAATGGACC
This sequence comes from Candidatus Methanocomedens sp., assembly GCA_009649835.1. Lineage (GTDB taxonomy): Archaea > Halobacteriota > Methanosarcinia > Methanosarcinales > Methanocomedenaceae > Methanocomedens_A. The sequence continues at coordinate 435 of PYCK01000161.1, forward strand.
TTGAGTTGAAGGATAGACCCGGCCAGCTTGTCCAGGCCCTCAAACCACTTTCCACGTTCGGTGCCAATATAATGAGTGTCCTGCACCACCACGACCAGCGTACACCCAGGGGTGCCATACCTGTACAGGTCGTTTTCCAGTTGACCAACGGAAAATTAAATGATATCATTGCCGAACTGGAAGAAGGAGGGGTCCGTATAGTATGTGTGGGAAAAAAACTAATGTACGAAGAAGTGACAGTCATCCTTATAGGCCACATAGTCCACAGTGACATGGGTGATACCATTGACCAGATCGACAGCACTGGCTTTGCCGAAGTTGTGAGCCTGTCCATCTCCATGCCCGCGATAAATGAACCCTCATCAGCATCCCTGGTTATAAATGCAGTAGATATGGCACAACTTGGTAAAGCACTGGACATATTAAGACGGGTTGCCTTGGAAAAGGACCTGCTGGTCATCGAACCCATAGAAAAGGATCAATTATCGGTGAAAACATGAAGACCATAAGACTTTCCATAATCGGGTTCGGGGCTGTGGGCCAGGGCATAGCTAATGCATTATTACAAAAACAGGAATACCTGGAAAGTGCAGGTTTAAACCTCAAAGTAGTTGCAATATCTGACAGCCATGGTGCATGCATCGACCTTGATGGAGTAGACCTTGAGGCTGCAATTGAAAGGAAAAAGGAATCTGGTTCGATTGCCACATCTGGTGTTATGTCACTTGAAGTGATCAGGGATGTGGATCATGAACTGGTAGTGGAAGTTACCCCGACAAATATAGATAACGGGGAACCTGGTCTTACCTATATGCTGGAGGCATTCAGGCATGGGCGGCATGTGGTGACCTCCAATAAAGGTCCGCTGGCACTCAAGTACAGCCAGTTATGTGATGAAGCAAAAAAGAATGCTGTTCATTTCAGGTATGAAGCGACAGTGGGCGGTGCCATGCCAATATTGAACCTGGCACAGGATGCCCTGGCAGGCAACAAGATCATTGCTATAGAAGGGATATTGAACGGTACCTGCAACTACATACTCAGCCGGATGACAGAGGAAGGCTTATCATACCAGCACGTACTGGGTGAGGCCCAGGAACTGGGCTATGCAGAAACCGATCCCACCTACGATGTTGAAGGTATCGATGCCGCATGTAAACTTGTCATACTGGCAAATTCCATTTTCGGGATGGATGTGACCTACAATAATGTAGAGGTCACAGGCATCACCAGGATCACACCCGAAGCCCTCACCCTGGCAGGGGACGAAGGGATGGTTATCAAGCTTATTGGAGAGGTGAAAGACGGTGAGAATGGCGAAATTATGGTCTCACCCAAGCTTGTGCCTGAACAACATCCACTTGCAGTGGGAGGCACACTTAACGTAGCCTTGTTAAAGACCGATATGGCAGGTCCTGTATGTGTGACCGGTAAAGGTGCCGGGTCAATGGAGACTGCCAGTGCCATATTGAGCGATATTATCGCAATTTGCAAAAACAGCCATTGAGGGGCTATATTCTTGAGTTTTATGTCCAGCAACCTTAAACGTGTCAGGACCATTGCGGATTTCCAGTTCGGCAGGGGGGCAGGCCGTGCCCTGTTCCCTGACGATTCAGAGTTTCTCATGTCCAGGACCAACAGGATCAGGCAGGTAAGTTCTAACGGGACCAGGATCGCCACTGTCCGCGCCAGGGACGGACTCCTTACATTAAGCATGAAAGGTGCCCTGAGCCTGCATGATTTCCTGGAATTGCCTGCATATCGGGTCACTGTACATGCAGATGCAGTACCCTTTGTCCTTAAAGGCAAAACCCTGTTTGCCAAACATGTCATTGACGTTGACCCTTCTATCAGGGCCATGGATGAAGTACTGCTGGTGGATCTGGAAAACAACCTGCTTGTAACAGGACAGGCGCTACTTTGCGCAGCCGAGATGAAGGATTTTAACCGCGGGGCTGCTGTTGCAGTGAGAAAAAGTAAGGGTTAGGAAAAGCAAAGGTTAGGAAAGGCAAAGGTTAGGAAAGGCAAGGTAAAGCAGGGATTAAGAAAAAAAATCTCAAAACGTCGGCTTAAAGTGTCACTTTGATAATAAACTCGCACTGGTCGTCTTCATGGCATTTCTTATTAGGCTGCATGACACTTACCTCAGGATTTACAGCGTGTGCCATACCCTTGAAATAATTCCTGCACACTACGATATTAGGTACAATACCCACAAGTACATCTTTAAAAGGACACTCATATATTTTCAGGGACGCTGTGGTATTTTTTTCTGACATGATATCTGTATCGATGCCGTTTAGCAAGCACATCATTTCTATAGGTTCAAGGCATGATCTTGGTGTATCTTTCTTGATGTGGAGTGTGCTTTTCAAATTATTTGAGTCCTCTTTACCAAGCTGGTAGCATATATCTTCGATAACAGGAAGGGTCTGTGACCGGAACTGGTCCATAAGTCTTGTTATGGCCTCGGTTAATATCCTTGAGTTCAACAGGTTTTCCTGAAAATTTGATTTCGACGGAATCCCTAAAAGCTTCCAGTTCCTTGCGAATCGTTCTCGCCTGTCTGTTGATCTTCCTTCCATTTATTATCCCCATTTACTTACGACTTCAATGCCGAATACAGCATTATCAGTATACCTGGGATTTCCACTAATAAAGCAATTGTCCGGGCAGTTTCTGAAGACATACCAGGTAAAACTACAGAAGCAAGGATATCGAAATTACTGCCGAATATCAGGATAAATAATCCGATCGCCAAAATCAATAAGTTTTTCTGTTTCGTTTTTCCATAAGCTTCATAAATGAATAATATGAATGTCCCGCCAAGAAGATATACTATCACAGTCAGGATCATAACTGTTTCCAGACCTAAAATCATTTTACTTTACCTCCTTTATTAAAATGTTACATGCTTTTTCTTTATGCCTTTTTGTAGTGATCAGGCTGCTTGACCCGAGTACCCCATCTATTTCATTGATTATGCGAAGTACATTGTTCTTAAGGGAATTTATGTCAAATGTCCTTACTTTTAAAAACAGGTCATAGGGTTCCAGCAGTTCATATATCTCAAGTATATCTTCGATATCATTGAGCTTGTTGATTATATTGATCCTGCGGCTTGAGTCTATGTTAAGGCCGATGAATGTGGTAATGTTGAGATCAAGTTTGGACGGGTCAGTTATTATTGTAAAATTCTCAATTATACCTTCGGATTCAAGGTTCTTAATGCGTTTGTGGATGGTAGAAGTGGCAACTCCAAGTTCTTTTGACATGTCGGTACTGTGCATCCGGCCATTCCTTGAAAGAAATTTAAGAATAAAAATATCCAATTCATCCATAATTAAACAGAATATTTTACACTAATACAATATAAAAATTTCGACAAATCAAGCAAAATCAAAAAAAAATGGTGCAAAATGAGTGATTATGGAGTTTTATGTTTCAGATTGTATAAATATATAAAGTTTGCACTTTTTTTGGTAATAGAAAGCAAGTTTTATCATTTATCATATTAGATTAACCTGGATAATATGGATACATCCTTACATGAGTATTCTGAATTATACTTTATATGCTGCCAGAAGTAAAGATAATAGGCATGAATGACATTGAGACTGAAGGTTGATAAAAATGGAACTTGAAAAATTACGACACGGTACTGAACTATTAAAACGCGGGTTTGCCAAAATGCAAAAGGGCGGGGTCATCATGGATGTAACTACTCCGGAAGAGGCGCATATAGCAGAAGATGCCGGGGCTGTTGCTGTCATGGCCCTGCACATGGTTCCGGCCGATATCAGGAAAACGGGCGGAGTGGCACGGATGGCTGATCCGCAGATCATTGCCGAGATCATTGATTCTGTCACCATACCTGTCATGGCAAAGGCCCGTATCGGGCATTTTGTGGAAGCTGAGATATTGCAAGCTTTAGGCGCGGATATGATCGATGAGTCAGAAGTGCTTACACCGGCTGACGATAAATACCACATAGATAAAAGGAACTTCACCATACCCTTCGTATGCGGAGCACGGGACCTGGGCGAAGCCCTGCGCAGGATACACGAAGGAGCGGCCATGATACGCACTAAAGGCGAGGCCGGCACTGGTGATGTGAGCGAAGCTGTGCGGCACATGCGCCAGATCAACGAGCAGATTGGTAAGTTAAAGGGCATGGACCTTCATGAAATGGAACGCTTAGCCCGTGAGATCGAGGCTCCGATCGAACTGGTTGTGGAGACCGCCCAACGACAGCGCCTTCCAGTAGTGAACTTTGCAGCCGGGGGTGTTGCCACTCCTGCAGATGCGGCATTGATGATGAAGCTGGGTGTTGATGGTGTTTTCGTAGGCAGTGGTATTTTCAAATCCGAGAATCCGTCCATGATGGCCTCGGCCATTGTAGAAGCTGTTAATAATTTTGACAATCCCGGTGTACTGGCCGAGATTTCCAAGGGTCTGGGCGGCCAGATGAAAGGTATCAGTATAAGCAGCATTCCCGAACAGGAAATACTGCAGACCCGAGGGTGGTAATTACCACCCACTTTACTTATTTCATACGATGACTGTAGAAAAAATCGACAACTATTTAAGGCATAATACATGTTGGCTTTTTAGAGTGCAATGTATAGAATAATGGTATGAATATCATGAAATGTAAAATCGAAAAATGTGATGAACACAAATCTTCCCTGTTGGTCGACAAGAAAAACATTGACAAGAGCTGGGAAGATGAATTGAGCCAGTGGATAATAGAAGAGTTCTACTCCCCATACCAGGCATCCTGAAGTATATTTTGGGATTCAATTATTTGACATTATATCAATTAACCACTATTGATGGCGATATATCTTGGAATTAAAAGGAATCTGCAGTATATGTCACCATTCGGCTACAATGTTTACCTGCCAGTTGTGTGGCCGTCTCGTATGTAGCAATTGCTTTGATACTACAAGGGGAGTCTGTGTCCAGTGCAAAGGTGGATATGGGCTGGGTTCTGTAGATACTGTATTCAGTGAATAATCTTTTTCATCACCCAATGTGCAGCCCATACAGCCCTGTTCTATAGATACCATATCAGTAAATAATGTTACATTTCTATCGAATAAGCAGGTTATTCGTTTTCCAGTTTTCCTTCCCCTTCCTTAATGGTCTTCGAGAACCTTGATGAGATCGAATTTTTAATAGTATCTAACATTAACTCTCTACTCCCGGTATTATTACTGCTTCTGGTAATTACACCAAATAGCCCCAGGGAAATTGTAATGGATGCATAAGAGGAATTCCCGATTATATTACCACAGTGTCCGAATGCTTTTTTAAATACCTGTGTCAGGTTGACCTCGATATTATTGGATGTTGCATATACGTATATATTGGAAGTATCAACTGCATAGACAAGGGCGGTAGATATGCCTTCCAGGTCAAGCATATATTTGCATACCTTTGGCAAAGTACCAGGGTCTTTGATATAACCGGTATTGGTCAAAAGGTATGTATTTTTTATCTCCCTGTTATTCAGTGCTTTTGCAAGATCATTAAATGTCTCGGATTTTACATCTGGTTTCTCTAATTTCAGGAGCAGGTCATGGTCCATGTGCTCAAGTACAAAGAGGTATGCTTCAAGTCCGTGTTTATTCAGGTTGGTTAAAAAAGTCCTGGTTCTGTCCCTGATTGCGAACAGGAACATGGTTGCGATGGTACTGTCTATTGGTACCTTCAGGCTTCTGAAGTACTGGACCATGATGGTGGAAGTTGTTTCAACATTTGCCCTTATATCCTTATAATGGCATTTGATATCCTTAGTCGCCATCCTGGAATGTGAAATAATTATAGCAGGGATATCAATTAAGGCACTGACATCTTCAGGCAGTTCACTTGGGACCACATCAACCAAAGCAAGAGTGCCTGAAAGTTCATCTATGATCACATCAGGCAGGGGTTCTATACCAGATCCCATGATATTTAGCAGGCCCTTATGGTGTACAGTACCGGAATAATAGCATTTTGCATTGATATGGAAATGTTCTGCAATCCTTGCAAGGGCATAGGCACTTACAAGAGAATCTACAGTAGGGTTTTTCCTGATAAGTATTGTCAGTCCGTCTTGTGCATTTTTCAATGTGGACTTGAGTTTCCTGCGCTTAAAAAATCCCAGCTTTTTCACAACATGTCACGTCCAATAAAACCAGACTTCTATTAATGAAGTTCTACTAATAAACTTCTACTAATAAACTTCTACTAATAAACTTCTACCAATAAACTTCTACTAATAAACTTCTACTAATAAAGTTCTACTATAAACTTATACTAATATCATAGTATGGTATATGAAATTTATACGTATCGGTATATTCACAGGCCCCATTATCGATCCATTCAAACCAGTTTCCATATCGGGTGACCTTCCACAGGTTCTACACCCATGTCTGCCACGCTTTCTGATATCATAATATCAGCCATAGCTGCCATTGGGAATGTATATCGCGCATTTTCGATGGGGCCGTACAATATGAAGTCGCCAGCTGCCATCTGCTGTATACCAGTGGATGCAATATCACATATCTTGTAAATGAGTTTATCTTCTTTCCCAATATTTCGAAGCCAGTTCCATGCAGACGGGGCATTATGGATACCTGAACCCACAGGGTGGCCCCATTTTGCCTTGGCAGCAATGGTCATCCGAAGCGCTACTCCGGCACCGTTTCCCATGGGGGTAATGCTGGGGTCGATGAGCTTCTTCTTGATGCCACATTCATCTGCTGTCTCAAGCAGACCATGGGGCAGTACCTTTCCACCGTCCTCCAACAGCTCCATCCGCCCGCCCAGGCTTGAATCCATTGCATTGAAGCCCAGGATGATGGCAGAATCCATATCAGATAAAGTCAGTGCCTCGATCTCTTCTTCGGTCACTGCCATATTCAGGCTGTTATAAATAGTTTTATCAGCCAGGCCTATCTCACTGACATAACTGGCTGCAGCCATCCGTACACGGCTTTCAGTAGAATCGATTAACAAGGGCGCATCGGTCGCATTGCTCACAAAGTCCAGGTAGCGCATTGCCGCATCACCACTCTCTGCATATATATGCACCATGCATGGATTGCCGGTCTCATCAGAGAGTTCCTGCTGCCTGTTGATCAGTTTTTCGGCAGCGAGCTTATCAAAGATACCTTTGTCCGGGTCTGAGACTATGCTGTGTTTGTTGTAGAAGATGGTCCCTGCCAGTACTGTCGGGTACTCGCCGGGCTGGCCGCCAATCTTGATATTAGCGATATTGACGACCTCCTGCACTTTCTGGAATGTGAACATATTGATCTGTCCTGTTTTTTTTCAGGTCTCGGCAAATATGACCCCTGATGCTGAGTCCATCAGGATTCCGGGAGCTATCATCATGTCCCCGCCTGTGATCTCACGCTCTATTTTTTGTTTCTTTTTCCTGGTTTCAATGACCATCGGCGGTTCCGGGAAGGGGTTGCCCTTTGACCGGTATTCATTGATCAATTCCTGTATCTTGCCGGTCTCAACAAGTCCGCGCCTGTCAATTAGTTCCACCTGCTGCCTGAATCGTTCAATGGCCTTGGCAGGTATATTCTCTATAAAGGGAATTGCACCGTCTGATCCGATTATCCTGCCCTGCTCATCTATACCGTTATGGTGTATTGCAAGAAGTGTGTTGCCTGAAAGGTGTCCCCTTGACTCGGTGCCGCATACTAAGATGTACCTGATATTGGAATTTGAAATAGTATTGATAATGATCTTCTCTATACCCAGGTTCTCTGTTTTGCAACTGCCTACCATACATGCATCAGGGAACGCTTCCATGTCACTGGCAAGGGTGGCTACACAAATCCGCGAGCGTGGGTCGACCACTGTATAGTCACCCCGCACAGGTGGCCATTCTTTTGCGATAGTGTCATCCGACATTCTTATACACTCATTGTTTTTCGGTTATTAATGGCTTATGTTGTGATTGTTTATCGTAGATAAGTTTTTTTATTAGGCAAATTGTAAAATATTTTTGGGTTAGGATTTCATAGGTGAGTGTTATGCGGTTATTACCCTGCAACCCTTATCTTCAACGATAATAGTATGTTCGGCCTGGGCCACCGGACATCCGCCAGACTCTATCAGGACAGGATACTTATGCAATTTTGTCATCATTTTATCAAGCTCGTCAGGCTCGTCCATCCAGCGTGTGGTGAAGGGAAGAGTATTGAACTGTGACAACAGTTTTTGGTATAACAGGTTTTTAGAATCCTTATTGCCAACAAGGCCGTATATCCTTACCTCTCCCCGCCTGGTCCCGCCACGACCAAGTGTAGTAAAAGGCTCCACAGCCACCACATCCCCTGCATGAAGTACATTCCCGAAACTTGCACCGTCATAATTCGGGATATTGACACCACTGTGAATTATGTACCTTTCCATACTATGACCTGTCAGATCGGTCATTGGGAGGCAGTTATAGGACTTGATAACATTTTCTATAACCCTGCCAAGGTATTTGGTATTAACACCTTCCTGTATCTCATTGACGGCCGCATTTAAGGCTTCCCGTGCAGCTTTAATAAGTGTATGGTTGTGGTTGGTATCTACCTCAATGGTGTTGGCCGTATCAGCGATATAACCGTTAATATGTACGCCTATGTCGATCTTGACTAAGTCTTTTGATGCAAATTTCCTATCTCCTTTCAATGGTGTATAATGGGATGCGATCTCATTGATGGAGATGTTGCATGGAAAAGCCGCCTCACCTCCCATCTGCCTGGTAAGCTCTTCTGCATATTCGGCTGTATCCAGTAACCGTCCCCCCTCTTCCACTGTGTTCAATGTCTGTTCCCTGACACTGGAGGCAATCCTGCCTGCTTCAAGGTAGCATTCCAGTATTTCAGGATTCATTCCAGTTCCTCCGGTTCCTTCAGTTTCTCCGGTTTTTCCAGCTCCTGCTTTTGCTGCCCGGATAATCTTATGCGACCCTGGAATCAGTTTTATCATTTTCATTCATCCGAATATTTTAGAGGAGTGCTTCTATTGCGTAAAAGGCTTGATTCACGCCAGGTAACTGAAACACGGATTAAACTGGTTGCACATATTACTTGAAAATTTGGGCATCTCAAGAAAATGGAAATTCTAGACAGGATTAACAGGATTGACAGGATACGAATCAATCCTGTATATCCTGTAAATCCTGTCAAAAGATTTGATTCAAACTAAGAAAATTACTTATATTGATATCGAAATGCGTTTTTACTGTCCTATACGGTAATATTACAAAAGAAACTGAAATCCATTTACCTTGATGGGGGGATTGGTGAATCTTGTCCCAGGGCCACTTGTAAGTACAATTTCCCAGATATTATTACTGCTTGCCCTCAACAGCACACAGCAGTATTGCTGCTGCAATTCCCAGCCGCCTGTCAAGCAGGTTCTGTGTATCCTGGGAAAAATCAAGTGCTATCTTGATGACGAAAGGGTTGAAGTTCTGCTTGAACGTACACACCTGTGTATCCCCGATAAACCCGTTATAGGTCTGGGGAACCAGGCTGGTTAAAAAACGCCTGAACAGGGCCAAAAACGTGCTATCCTCCTTGATAAGCCCGATTTCCCTGTCGTCTGCGTCCATGAATATCCATTCATCTTTCAAAATGGACTTGAGACCTTTTCGCTTCAGGGCACCCACTTTCTCATTTGTGGTCGGGTCCACCACATCGTAGGCGGCAGAAAAGTCCAGTATACTCCTGGCCTTAATGGTAAGTACCTCTTCCTGCATGTCCTCGCCTGTATACAGGCGGATATCTTCTTTCAGTTTGAATGCCTTCATTTTAGAATAAAAGGCAACATTACCGTCCGGGTCATAGATATGGAAGGCAGCCCCGAACAATTTGAGTATCTTCCTGCGTACCAGGTATTTTTGGTGTGAGAAACTATCAGACATATTATTTCCTCATATTTTGAAAATAACCGGATCGGCTCAGGATATCCGAAATCAGGAACCCACCAGATCATTATAAATCACTTTATTAACCAATAGTACTTAAAATTTTCAGTGGTTTGATAAATATTATCATGGAATGCATAAACTGCCCAGAGTAGTTTACGAGTAGGAGTGGGCCCGCGGAGATTCGAACTCCGGATCCCCGCCGTGTAAAGGCGATGTCATAACCAGCTAGACCACAGGCCCCGTGTGTATAGTGCAAATTGTTGCCGTTTTTGTGCTTAACTTGTAATTAGTGATATATAGAGTTTTTCAAGTTGCAATTACCATCAATCCAAACAGCACAGTCCACGTATGGAGCCCGCAGGGCTGCATACGTGTGCAGCCCGCTACTGGCTAGAGTAGGGGTAATTAACTATGGTGCAGGTGACCGACCTTTTCAGTATCCAGAATCTCATTTTCTAAATCGTTAGACATCCTGAACCAGACTCCCCGCAATTCCTGAATAATGTTTTTAAGTTCATGCATGTCTTTTACAGGGCAGAGTTCATATCCAACTTTAACAATTCCAAGGGTACCTGTCAATCTTATGTTCTCCTTTTCAGAAACTTTTCTGGCA
>PYCK01000162.1 GCA_009649835.1 Candidatus Methanocomedens sp.
CTTGTATATCCATACCATAAATTTTTATGAAATGATGTGCCCTTCCCTTGCACATTATCCTGAGGTATAATGTACAAGAGTGGGGCACTGCACTCCCACTCCCATTTAACTCCCATTTAATTATTAACAAATAACTGTAACACCATGAAAGTATTTAAAATTTGCTATTTCGTTCGTTTATTTTTAAACGCTTTGTTTATTAACCCCATATATGTTATATTGATTATGATCTCATAAGATAGATTGAGACAACCATGACATCTGTCCATGATGGTCAAATTGATCGATCCAAAATAGAATCTTACATTGAATCCCCGCTGGAAACAATCTTAAGCCGCCCTACCCCGCCAATCTCCCTGATTACCTCAGTCGAGGAAGTCGGCATCAGTGATTCCCATTCCTCACCATCCACCATCTTGCGGCGTATCTCGGTACCTGAATATCTCTCCTGCTTGAATAGTCAAGACCTCAGGCGATTTTACAAAGACCATTCCTAAGGCTTTTTTCCCGTTTGCGGCTTTAAAAATCTCAAAATTTCAATAGATTTGTCCATCCACAAGCCAATCAAGAATATTTGTAAAAAATCATTACTTTGCCAATTTGACAGTGAATTTCCCCAACCCCTCAGTTTTAATCTGAAGAGTACTGCCCTCTTCAATATTTGCTGCTGAAGCTATAATAGCTTTGGGTATCTCCATCCAGAACACATTACCGCTTTTCATAACATTTACTTTCAATCCATAACCTCCGCAATCTCGTATATTCAGATCAAAATTTTAAATAATAGATGTGCCCTTCCCTTGCACCTTATCCTGAGATATACTGTACAAGAGTAGGGCACTACACTCCCACACCCATTTGATTATTAACAAAGAACTGTAATACCACGAAGGTATTTAAAATTTGCTATTTCGTTCGTTTATTTTTAAACGCTATGTTTATTAACCCGATATATGTTATATCGATTATGATCTCATAAGATAGATAAAGACAACCATAGCATCTGCCCATGATGGTCAAATTAATCGATCCAAAACAGAATCTTACACTGAATCCCCGCTGGAAACAATCTTAAGCCGCCCCACACCGCCGATCTCCCTGATTACCTCAGCCGTGGAAGTCGGCACCAGTGATTCCCATTCCTCACCATCCAGCATCCTGCGGCGTATCTCGGTGCCCGAATATCTCTCACGCTTGAATAGTGGTGACTGCCTGACCTCAAATCCTGCTTCCTCGAACAGCCGTATCACTAACGGGTTGTTTGAATACACCACCTTAAAAGGTGGTGTCATAGAAATAACATGGGACACCCAGACTGAATTGCGCCGGATATCCTCAATAGGTATTATGTAGTGTTTAACACCCAAGGTCTCCAGTGCGTCGGTCATCATCAGCACCCGCTCACCTGCCGTGAACAGATCATCGGGCTCATGGCTTGCCTGTGCGCTTCCGATGCCGATTATGATTTCATCTACCTCTTGTGCTATCGACTCAAGCACGTTCTGGTGTCCCAGGTGGTATGGTTGGAACCGTCCTATGTAGAATGCTCTTCTGGAGTCCATTCTCCGCCAGCCCAGACTACCTCATTGAACTTTTCATAGTCCCATGCATTATTCTTGTGTTTTTGGGCTGCAAGTTTTACGACGATATCCATAAAGATGGGTTTGTCGTGGTATTCTATTCCCTTGGCTTTATCCAGGTATTCCTTGCCTATGTCATTGCGGATAAAGATGGTACTCCATCCATCCGGGCTGCCTATACTACCTACACTGATATCTGCATAATAGGACGTGTAGTCCATACAGTGGTGGCAGGGTTTACGGGCCAGGTGTGCAATTTCCTTGATCGGGACCAACGCTTTATCGTCATCGGTCTCTGCTACGAACTTGCCTTTTGCAAAGTCAAGTTTATTCACAGTTTTCCGGTCCAGACCCATAATGTTGGGCATGATATTCTCTCCCATATCATCATAGGTAAAGCTCTCCATACATATCAGGCCAATAACCAGCTTGATCTTATCTGTAAGGTTCTCCCGAAGCAGTGAAGCTGCATGTGCCTGACAGGGAGTGCCAACCACAGCGATCTTTTCATATTTCTGAAGTACTTCACGCAGTTCTGATAATACAGGTTCATAGGTATATTTGGTACCGGCTGCACTTGCCACCTGTTCGGCACTGGTCAGCACCACTACCTCGGTCTCCCAATCTTCATTCCGTGAAACACTAAGGGCAGCATCTATCTCACCCTGTTCAAAGAGTGATTTCAGGATACCGGTAACAGCTCCACCATCCTGGCCGTGTATGGAACTCTTGCCTATCCGCTGGTCGATGACATTATCTAATTCATCATCACCAGGGAAACCATCAAGAATTGGACAGATACGCTCACAGGCCAGACAGTTCTGGCAGGCCAGACATGTGTCACAGTCCACATAACATTGCCTGTTGGCACAATAATTGTCTTCCCTGCTGATCTCACTGAAGAGTTTGACCACAGTAGGTTCATCTACGGTAGGAGTGAACTTATCATAGTTCGCTTCATCGTACAACTGTACCTTGGCTGCCTGCATAGGGCAGATGGCTTCGCATCCGCCGCATGCAGTACACAGTGAATTTTTTATTACCTGGTATATCTTCGGGAACCCCATTTGTGGTGCGGGGATCTCAGCGCTCACCTACTTGCCTCCGATTATTTCCTTACCGAAGAGTTTGATCGATTTCTCCTTATTCGGACCGATTGGTGAACCGCATACGATCTGGGTCACACCGATCTTCTGGAGATTGGCAACTTTTTCAGCGCATGTTTCAGGTGTTCCGCAGATACTGAATGAATCCATCATAGCGTCTGTCACTAAACCGCCCATCAGTGCACCAAAGTCTCCTTTTGCAATAGCTGCACCAATTTCTCCTTTTGCTGCAACATCGATACCGTGGCGTTCAAGCACCATATCAGGTGAACCTGCAACAATGAATGCAACCACGATCTTAGCTGCACCAACTGCCTTTTCTGCATTCTTGTCAATGGAGAAGCATGCATATGCGCCTACATCTACTTCTTTTGGATCCCTGCCTACCTTCTTGGCACCGGCTTCTATTGCTTTGATAGCAATTTCGAAGTCCTTAGGATGGGAAGCGTTGATCAACACACCATCTGCTACTTCACCTGCAAGTTCCAGCATCTTCGGACCCTGTGCACCCAGGTAAATAGGGATGTTGCCTGCTTTGAAAGCCATCTTGGCTCCTGCGATCTTGACCCTTTCGCCGTCAATGTTTACCTTTTTACCAGAGAAGAAATCCCTGAGAGCCTGGACTGATTCTCTTGATGTCAGTAACGGCTTTTCCCATGCAATACCCATTGCATCAAATGTAGCCTTGTCACCGGGACCGATACCCATTATAGCCCTGCCACCGGAAATATCATTGATCGCAGCAATACTGGATGCTGTCATTGCAATATTTCTTGTGTACGGGTTGGTTACTCCTGTTCCCAGTTTAATCTTGTTGGTACTCAAGGCCAGTACAGCCAGGGTAGTATAAACATCCCTGTTGTTGTAATGGTCTGTAATCCACACATTGTCAAATCCCTGATCTTCTGCTAACTTCGTATATTGAGCCAACTTCAGAACAGGATCACTTGGTACAAATTCTATTCCATACATGTATGTCCCTCCATTTACGGTTAAAACTATTGATTCATTAATAACTTAAAAGCATATTGGTTTTATCCTGAAAAGCAAAGGATGAAGCATCTGGTAGAAATACAATATACTGTAATAGGTAATACTGTAATAGGTTTAATTGAAAAACAGATAATTGACAACAGGTAAATTGGTTACTATGAGACTGGACGTATTTTTAGTTGAACAGGAAACAGTAGCCAGCCGGGGCAGGGCCCGGCGTGCAATTACCAGTGGCCTGGTAAAGGTCGATGGGAAAATAATCCTCAAACCGTCCAGGCAAGTTGGGTATGAAAATGAGATCGAGGTGAAAGAGGATATTGACGTGCCAGCAGGATACCTGAAACTCAAAGATATCCAGGACCGCACCGGCATGATCCACCCGGGAGATGTTATACTGGACCTGGGGTCCAGTGCAGGCGGTTTTCTCATGTTCGCATCAGGTATTGCCGGGAGTGTAAAGGGCATCGAATACAGCGAAGAGTTCATGCCATACCTTAATACTATCGCCAGGTCCCATGACAATATTACTGTAACAAAGGATGATGTATTTACCATGCCCCTGTCATCAATGTCTGATAAACCAGTTGATGTGATCTTCAACGATATTACTGTCGAGCCACTTGATTCAATCAAAGTACTGGCAAGAGTCTTACCATTACTGAAATCAGGCGGTCGTGTGCTGCAGGTCTTAAAACTTCCTGACAGGTCTGTCCTTGATGAGTGCACTAACAGGCTAAAGGAACTGGGATTGATCATCAAGCATATATTGGAGCCTGAGAAGAGAGAAGTTTATGTGATAGCAGTACGAAATGGAGAGAGCGAGGTGAAAGAGTAAATGGCAGATATATGCAGCATATGCGGTAAAAAGGAGATGCTGCCCTATAAATGCAAGTACTGCGGCTGGACATACTGCTCTGAACACCGCCTGCCCGAGAACCACAACTGCCCTGGTCTGGAAAAACTCAAGACACAGGTAAGGGAAAGCGGCAGGATCATGTACCAGCCAGAACAAAAAACCACGAAAAAACATACCATCGGTTTACCAGGACTGTGGCATAGGGAGAGGTCACCGTATGCTGTCCCGATATCAAGGAATTATTCCCTGTATATTATAATGGCCAATGTTTTCATGTACCTGCTCCAATTGATATTCGGGCACTGGTTTACCAGATTATTCTATCTCGACCCTGTAAATGTCCTGTACCAGCCCTGGACCATTGTCACACACATGTTCCTTCATTCCCCATTCTATTTGTGGCATATTTTATTCAATATGATGGTACTGTTCTTTTTTGGTCCCATACTTGAGAGAAAGATAGGTTCGAAGAATTTTTTAATCGTCTATTTCGGGGCAGGGTTACTATCTGCCCTGGGACAGATGATTATCTCGCCAAGTCCTATGCTTGGTGCCAGCGGGGCGATCTTCGGGATACTGGCAACACTAACAGTACTGGACCCGGATATCAGGGTCTTTGTGTTATTTATTCCAATGAAAATAGTCCAAATGTTGATGTTATTTGCATTTTATGAGCTGTTCATGTTGTTGACAGGCTCGAATGATAATATCGCCCATGCAGCCCATCTGTTCGGCTTGATATTCGGACTGTATATGGGTTTTAAAATAAAGAAAGAAATGAAACGGTCAGTATGGTGATTGTATTTAGTCGCAAAGTATAATACTCACAAGGTTGAATACCAGATTGCAGGAGCATAACAACAATGGCTAAGAAAAAGTCAAAAGGAAAAACAAAGAAAGAACCAGCAGCAAGCCCCAAATCCAAAACCGTATTTCCGTTCTATTCAGAAGACAGATGGAACAACTGGATAGAGCAGGTCAAAGAGAGTGGTTTTGAACTCAATGAAGACGAAGATCCAGGGGATTCTGGCAAAATATTTGTCAATATGGAAGATGACATAATCCTTGCATGCCTAAAGGTCATTGCTAAATTCGATAACAATGAGTTAACGGACGACGGGGCCTTCGATGCCCTGGATGAGGTCAAGAACATTGTATTGAACCCGATGGATTCGATCAGCGAGTCTATTGACCTTATGCTCGATTCATTGCAGACCTCATTGATCGGCGTTTTTGCTTCCTGCGAGTGTTACATCGATGGTGCTTATGACAAGTCGGCTGATCTTACCCCGATCATCAAAAGTGCATTGGAAGCAGAGGAAGCAGATGACCCGGGAACTGCTATTGGTTATGTTGCCACAATCGGGGCCAGCGTGATCGCAGGGGCCGAAATCCCTGAGGATACTTTTTCAGATATGCCTTACGGCCTGGTCGCCGAATGGATCGACGGTATAGATTCCATATCAGCCGCCATGATGGGTGATGACAGTTACAAGTTCGATGAGCCTGATGAATAAATAGTATTTGGTTCATTTTTTTCCAGGGGTTTATTGATCTATGCTGCTTCACCAGGTTCTGGGCCTGGATAATGATGAGAACCTGTTCCTGCCTGAAGAAAGTTACAGTAACCTGAACGACCTCTACCGGACCCTGGGGTTCATGGAACAGATGGTACAGTCCCAGGGGATTGACGGTGAGGTAAGGGCCGTGCAGGATGATGGGGATATCATCTGTCTGGCAATAAATAACCCGGCTACAGGAGAATATCCTTCTTTTTGGGCAGTGTTCACCAATGTAGTGGCCCGGTCCGGTATCCAGTCAGTGGCTGCGGGACAATTTGGCAGGCTGGCCTCTGTTCTATTACAGGCTGCTGATG
>PYCK01000163.1 GCA_009649835.1 Candidatus Methanocomedens sp.
TCTGTCAAATTGATATTCCAGCCCGCTGAGGAGCAGCCCCCAGGGGGCGCACTTGATGTTATCAGGGACGGCGGCCTTAATGGTGTGGATGCAATAGTGGGACTGCACGTTTTAAGCCACCTTTATTCGGGTGAGATAAAATTCAGGGCAGGGCCATTTTTGGCGGCCTCAAATGTAATGAAAATAAAGATCACAGGTAAGGGCGGGCATCATCTCAGCCCGGAGCTTGTTATTGACCCGATAGCAATTGCTGCCAGGTTTATTGGCTGTATCTGTGATAGGATCAAGATGAAGATACCGCAAGACAGGTTCATTTTAGGTTTTGGTAAGATAGCGGGTGGGTCCCAGTTCAACAGGACACCTGATGAAGTAGAGGTAATGGGCAGTTTTCGAACCTTTGACAATAGGGATACACAGGATATAGAGGATATCATTAAACAGGTCCTTGATGAACTGGTGGATATGTATGGCAAGCAGGATTTGCCTGGACTGCCAACCTATGAACTTGATATAGAACACGGGTATCCGGTTCTGGTCAATGACCCGGTGTTCTCAAATAAGGTATTGAGGCTCCTTAAAGATCATTTCCCTGAAGTAGGTGATGATGAACCTTTCTTCGGGGCAGAGGATTTTGCCTACTACCTTCAGGAGATACCAGGTGTTTATATCGGCCTGGGAATAAGGAATGAAGCAAAGGGTATTACTGAAGGCAACCATTCCAGCAGGTTCGACATCGATGAGACCGTGCTGGTGGACGGTACCAGGATGCTGGCCACCATCGCACTGGACTTTTTGAACGACCCTGGAGAATACCTGTCGTGAGGATACCTGCCGTAAAGATAGAGGTGTTCACACCTGACAGGGCCGGCGAAGTGAGGCAGTTTGTCCTGGGTGTGCTTGAAGGGGAAGGATTCGGGTACGATCCGGCAAAGGATTCTGACCTTGAGGATATTTGCGGATACTACATTGACAATGGCGGTATGTTCTACATGGGAACCATTGACGGTGTTGTGGTGGGGACAGGTGCGGTTCGCAGGATAAGTTCAAAAAAGTGTGAAATAAAACGCATTTATGTTAAACAGGAGTTCAGGGGCCGGGGTTTTGGTAAGGAGTTGTTCTTAAAAGCGCTTGGATTTGCCAGGATCCATTATCATGTGGTCACATTGAAAACTGACAGAACCCTTATTGAGGCGATCAACATGTATCAAGAACACGGTTTTTCAGTTGTTAACGAGAATGATGATACACTGTTCTTTATGTATCGTCCATAATGTTCAGTTTCCTTAGCAGATGCATTTCAAAAACCTTATATCCTAATCCCACGAATGGATTTAAACCAATATGGTAGGTGATTGGATGTTAAGTGTTAATGAAAAGGGACTTGAAATTGCAAACGAAATGATGGATTGGGCTGAAGAGCTCAAGATTAAGACTGTTGAACTGAAGAATGGTGCAAATGTCATCGACTGCGGCGTAAACGTTAGCGGTAGTTACGATGCTGGATTGATGTTTACAGATATCTGTATGGGCGGTTTGAACAGTTCAAGTATTACCGTGCATAAAGTGGGCGATATCCCACTGGCCTTCATTGACATAAGCACCGATCATCCTTCGATATCCTGCCTTGGGGCCCAGAAAGCTGGCTGGCAGGTAAGCGTTGACAAGTATTTTGCCATGGGTTCAGGCCCGGCAAGGGCACTTTCACTAAAGCCAAAGCACACATATGAGAGAATACAGTATGAAGATGAATTTGATTCTACGGTCATTGCCCTGGAGTCCAATGCAATTCCTGATGAAAAGGTCATGCAGTTCATTGCAGATGAATGCAATGTGCCAGTGGAGAACACTGTAGCACTGGTGGCACCAACTGCCAGTATCGTTGGCTCGGTCCAGGTTTCAGGCAGGGTTGTGGAGACTGGTATCTTCAAGCTGAACGAACTCGGGTTCGATACCACACAGATCGTATGCGGGACCGGTACTGCACCTATTGCACCTGTGGTCAAGGATGACCTGAAGGCTATGGGATGCACCAACGACAGTGTCATTTATTACGGTTCTATTGTACTGACCACACGCGGATTCGATGAGGAGCTGTTCAAGCAGGTACCATCTTCAACGTCATCCGATTACGGTAAACCCTTCTTCAAGACATTCAAGGATGCAGGCTATGATTTCTACAAGATCGATGCCAACATCTTCGCTCCTGCGGAGGTCACGGTAAATGACCTTGATACAGGTAAGACCTATCACTCGGGCCACCTGAATTCAGAGGTCATCCAGGAATCATACGGCATTAGCGGATTATAGATCCGCACTTTTTTTTATTTTTAAAAAATAATGACCGGCCCTGTACACATTGATGAGATATTCAATTCGATACAGGGCGAGGGCATCTTTACAGGTGTACGCCAGGTTTTTGTAAGGTTCATGGGCTGTCCCCTGAACTGCGGCTACTGCGATACTCCCCACTCCAGACTTCCGGCTGCGCCGGTTTGCAGGGTGGAACGCATCCCTGGCACTGGTGAGTTTATGGATATCCCGAATCCTGTTGATATGGACTCCCTTGTTAAGATCATTAAGGATGTATGGTCACCTGCCACCAGGCACCTTTCCCTGACTGGCGGCGAGCCTTTGACACAGACCGGATGTATCATTGAATTATCCGGGCACCTGGATCATCCCCTGTACCTGGAGACTAACGGCTGCCTGCCTGATGAGGCGAGAAAGGTACAGTATGTGGTGGATGTGGCGGCATGTGATATCAAGCTGCCCGAGCACAAAGCAACACAGGATTACCAGTCATTGTTAAAGGCCGAACTGGAGACGGTTGGTATTTTTTATGATGCGGGTGCAGTCACATTTGCCAAGTGTGTGGTTACTGACAGGACTTCTGGCAATGACCTGGATATAATTGCCAGGGGCCTGTCTGATATTGACGTGACCCTGCCCCTGGTTCTGCAGCCTGTGACTTCCTGCCCGGGTTTTGAGCCGCCGGCGTCAAAACGGCTGCTGGAACTGATGGATGCGGCAGGGGAATATTTGAAGGATGTACGGGCAGTTCCGCAGGTGCATAAGATGATGGGGCAGTTGTGAAATTATTCTTCGACCCACTTGCGGGTCTCAATTAAGTAAAGGGACCCGGTACGCTCTATCTCAGGAAATTCCCTGATCTCTTCTACCTTGAACCCGTTAGCGCCAGATTCAAACCTGTCTGCCACTACCTTCCAGGGAATAGCGAAAGCAACCCGTCCCTTGCCTACACCCTGCCGCAGTTCCACTGCTAAGAATCCCTTCCTGCCTGATAGCCTGAGGTATTCGGACATTCTGTCAACCTGGTGTGACCCTTGTTTGTCTGTAGTGAAATGCTGGGTAAAATATAGTGATTTTGCTCCCTTGTCGGTGGAGATGCTCTTGCATTCGATACCAAGGTAGTAGTCAGGATGCAGTGAGTCAACTATCACGTCCAGGTACTGGTGGGTGAACCTGTGCTGCTTGAGCCGGAATGCTATTCCTTTTATCCCGTTTTCTTTGAAATAGGTATTGAATGATCTTACAAGCTGCCGTTCGAATTCTGTCATGCATTGCACCGTGTTTTATGTAGAATGGTATATTGTCAGGGAGTATGTTAAAGTTACTATTGAAGTTCTACAGGAATTATATTCTTTGTTATGATGGTGCATAATCCAGCCTTTATTTTTTGATTAGGGGGCCAAATCTTTAGACAATTCGTCTCTGTTATGAATTTTGGCACTATTGGTTGCAAGTCACCGACCCTGTTTTAAAAACGGGGCATCTATGTCCCTGCTCTATAGTTTTTATCTACGTTTTAATTCAGGGGGAGTTTGTAAATTTAAAATAAAGTGTTCGGAGTTGCCGATGTCGCTTTAAGCTATTTGTCGAAACCTAGAAAAATCGGCAACTCCAAGTTTAGAGCTCGTGACTTCATCCAGTTACTTCGGCCAGGATTTCCACACAGTACACATGCTGGCATGGTCAACCGGGAAAGGCGACTGCTGGATTCCGGCATACACTGGATTCATGACCGCTTCTGGAGGCGGTCCGAAGTGACCGATACCGAGAGAATGGCCGCTCTCATGCAGAGCTACTGTCTCAACGTCGAACCCATCAGGCAACGAGATGTCTATGCCCCACTGGAAGTTGTCGTTGTAATACACCTCGTTTAGAGCAGTGTCCAAATAATTGTCCCCGTTGATATCGGTGGGTTCTCCCGTGTCGACCGAGACCCAGATAAAGGTCACCGAGAAACCCAAGATGTGGTCACCATCGCCAGGTCCTCCGACAGCATCGAAGAATTCCTTTGGTAGCCAGCCTGCATGGGTTATATCTGCGAGGAACCAATAGCCAAAACCTCCGAAACCGAAGAAGGAATCAAAGATATCGGGGTCATAATCCCAGTCGTCTCGCTTCACAATGTCCACTTTATCAAGACACTTTTCATCGTTCCACGTGGTCATCGCCTTATCAATCGCGTCCTCGGTCTGTACACTCGTCAAGCTGCTGGTTGTACCATCACTTTGATCCACCAGGTAGGTGATATCGTTATGTTGGGCAAGCCGACGTGGATCATTGGCCACCCACCTGTGCTCCTCCTGATGTACTCGATTAGCAGGACGTCCCTGACCGATAGTAAAGAATTCGATCTCTTCCACGGCAATGTTCAGCCCCTGTGCAGCAAGTTTCTCGTTGATCTCATACATAAGTGCTAAAACCTCCGGGTCCCCTTCTTCTGCTGGTTTTGAGTGCTCTTGATCCAGTTTCCCTGGATTATCAGTATCGGCGGCATAAACAACAGCCGGCAGCACCAGCGAGGCAATCAATACCAGTGACAGCACTAACCCATACATTTTTCTCTCTTTCAATTGTTCCATTTTCTTCATTTTCTTATTTCACCTCCTTTTCTTTTTATTGATGCACTTACCACAGTACCCTTCTTATAGAGCAAATCCCCATGCATCTCGGATCCATTAAACTGTGGTTTTTTGCTCAACATATACATCTCCTATATTTTAAGT
>PYCK01000164.1 GCA_009649835.1 Candidatus Methanocomedens sp.
AGTACGTGGATACAATCCGGTATATGGGAATCTTCCATGGGGTTTCACCCAAGGAAGAGGCGCTTATATGCGATGACTGCCACGTGGATCACAAGATCGATTTTGAGGCACTGGGATACGAGGTCGAGAAGGACGCATCCGGAAACCTGATAAAGGCAACAAAGCCTGGTGACAGTCTGAATCTTGCCGATCTATCATCAGACGATACTCAAAAAGAGGACGGTACGTCCGACAATACGACCCAAAGTACATCTACACCCGGATTCGGGATTGTTTCTGCACTATGTGGGTTTTTGGCTATTGTATGTCTGCAATTGCGGCGTAAATAAAGAAATAGATCGTAAATTTTGACAGGATTTACAGGATGTACAGGATTGGATCGTATCCAGTCAATCCTGTTTATCCTGTCCGAAATTTCCATTTTCTTGATGTGTCAATGGCTGTGTAAAAATCCCCAATTGTGGCGGTCTAAAATTCCCCACACAATAATAACAGCCTGGCCCCCACCTGTGCCGATAACCGCAACAGGGGCAACGCACTCTCAAGCACATCCGGCGCATCGTCTTGCTCGCTGGTCGGCGGGAACCTAAATAGATGGTTGACCAGACACAGTATGCACCCCCACATTTATCTCTGAACATGATATTATTATATTAGATAAAAAGCATTATAATCCAAATATCATAACACGGAGGATACCCCTAATTGACCAGACCACCCAGACTTGTAGCATGGGAACTGACCAGGGCCTGCAACCTGGCATGCAGGCACTGCCGGGCCGATGCCATCCCAGAACCCAGTCCAGATGAACTCACAACAAAAGAAGCAAAGGATTTCATAGACCAGTTAGCAGAATTCGGTAAACCCATCCTCATCATGACAGGCGGGGAACCGCTGCTGCGGGATGACTTCTATGAGATTGCCCAATACGGGACCGATAAAGGTTTAAGAGTAGTACTTGCCACCAACGGCACATTTATGACGCCTGAAATCGCCAGTCGCTTAAAGGACGTCGGTATTCAGCGGATAAGTGTCAGTATCGATGGTTCTGATGCAAAAACCCATGATGATTTCAGGTGCGAGCAGGGCTCGTTCGATGCAGCCCTTGTTGGTATCCAGCATATAAAGGACGCAGGTATAGGCTTCCAGATAAACACAACCATAACAAAGAGGAACATAGAACAAATACCCCTTATCCTCGACCTTGCGATAGAACTGGATGCCGAAGCCCTGCACATCTTCATGCTGGTCCCGACAGGCAGGGGCAAGGAAATAGAGGAAGATGAAATACCGCCCGAGGAGTACGAGCGGGTCCTGAACTGGTTCTACGACCAGCGGGATAAAGTGCCCCTGCAGTTGAAAGCCACATGTGCACCCCACTATTTCAGGATAATGCGCCAGCGGGCAAAGGAAGAAGGTATTAAAATAACAATGGAGACCCACGGCTTCGAGGCCATGACCAAAGGATGCCTGGGCGGCAGCGGGTTTTGTTTTGTGTCCCATATCGGCGAGGTGTATCCCTGCGGATTCCTGCCCGCACTGGCAGGGGATATCCGTAAGCAGAGTTTCAAGGACGTGTGGGAGCAGTCAAAGGTGTTCAACGATATCAGGGATGTCAACAAACTGAAAGGCAAGTGCGGCATATGCGAGTACAGGAGGGTGTGCAGCGGGTGCCGTGCCCGGGCATATGCGGCCACAGGCGATTATATGGCTGAAGAGCCGTACTGTGTATACGTGCCTGCCGGGGGCAAGGCTGTATGATAGAGCTGGATGACCTGGATAAGGCTATCCTGAACAATATCCAGGTGGATTTCCCCTTGGTGAAACGTCCGTTCGCTGAACTGGCCTCAAAACTGAATTCCAGCGAAGAGGAGATTATACAGAGGATCGAGCGTCTTACAGGTGAGGGTGCCATACGCAGGATTGGCCCCATCCTGAATATTAAGAAGGCAGGGGGCGAGAGCACCCTGGCCGCTGTGAAAGTGCCAGAAGAGCGCATAGATGAGGTGGCCCAGATCATCAACGGGTATGATGAGGTTTCGCACAACTACCTGCGTCCTGCCGAGTATAATATCTGGTTCACTGTGTCCGCACCCGATAAGCAGAGGCTTGGAGAGATACTGGACGAAGTACGGGAGCAAACAGGGTGTCCACTGATAGACCTGCCCACGCTGAGGTTGTTCAAGATAGGCGTTAAGTTTGATGTAAAGTAAAAGATCAAAGTGTTATCTTTCGGTTGACAAAAGGAATAAAACATGTCCTGATGGCATGAAGTACTATTCTGGTTAAGAAATGGGGGGACTGGGATTTGCCATCAAAGGAATTGTCCTTGCTTAATAACTATACCCCGCAGCTATGCTGCGGTTGGGTGTCCCGTCTCAACTTTTGATTGGCCTGGTGTCACAACCAGGATGATAAATAACTTTTAATATCTTTCAATACACATTATATAAGAAAGGTCAGGCCAATTGCAGGAAGGGGTACTGGCCAGATTGGGGGTAATGTTCATGAGATCATATTCAGAAAAGGAAATGAAGGATCTGAGGTGTACCTTTGAGAAAACAGTGCTTAGCTGGTCCCATGTCACTCAAAAGAAGACCTTTGGCTGCCCCAGTTACCAGGCATATGGAAAGACCTTTGCCATTCTCGTGACAAAAGGCGTACTGATCACTAAAATAGACCAGGCTGTTAAGGATACTCTGCCTGACCAGCACCAGGATGGTGCAATACATACCGCTAAGAGAAATATAGAACACTGGGTCAGGGTCCCGATCAATGATGAGGCCGAGATAGAGAAAATAATGCCAATTGTCAAGAAAAGCAGTGAGATAGTACTGCAGGAAGAATGAAAATCAGGTAAAAACATTATTCTTTTAAATAAAATTAACTTTTCGTTATCCACAGACAGTGGTCTCAAAAATCTGATACGTTTTATCATGCTGTCACGCTTTAATTATAACATTTGTTTCAATCAGTAATCTTTTCGTATGCCAGGTGAGATTATACAATTGATGACGTGCCGCATAAGACTAATACTAACAGTTGCAGTGCTTATCCTATTGAGTATAGTTGCAATCAATATGATGCTTGTGAACGCTCCAGTGGTGATACAGATTGAGGGTGACACCTTCAAGGTCATTGAGATTCCTTACTCTTACACCACTAAGGATGCATACATATTACTTGTGATAGGACTCGTCGGTGGAATGGCAATATCCCATATACTATTGTGCCTTAAAGTCCCTTTGTTTGAACCGACACAGCCCACGAATACAGAGAAGACAGCGCCTGATCCTTGCCCAAATCCACAAAACCCTGGACAGATAAACGTAATTCTGCGTGCTCTTGAGGGAGATGAAAAAAAGACTATTAAGATCATGGTGGAGAACGGCGGGGATATTCTCCAGAATGAACTTGTAAACTCCCTTGATTTTTCGAAGGCCAAGGTCTCGCGAATCCTGATGAACCTTGAGCGACGCGGCATTGTAACCAAAAGCAAATACGGCCTCACCAATCGCATCTCGCTGGCAGACGATATAAGAGGTGAAATGAAATGAGAAAGGAATATATGATTTTTGCTGCTGTTATTATACTGATTGGTGCCATTGGCCTATTATATTATTACCCGACCGGGGATGATGTGAGGATTGCTAAATTGGACGCACCACAATATCTCGGATTGAAAGAAGCTGGTGAGTTAACCGTTACCCTCCGGAATAATGCGCTAACTCCGGTTAACGTGAGCATTGATGTTGAGAATGCTTTTATCTATAAAAATGGAACCAGTGCCAGGTATATTATCGGACCGGAAAGCCCGGATGGTACACTTATGCTCCTTCCAGGTAATAATACTAAAAAATTCTTCCTTGGTTATTTGGTGACAGGTACCCATAACGTAAGAGTGAAGGTGTATCAGAATGGGCGGCTTATTGATAAGGGTTTAGTTAATGTTACGGTCTGGGTCCCTCGACGACCAGAATTATCGATACAACTTGCATATAGAAAAGAAACTACTGATGATCATGATATTTACAGGATATACGGCTATCTCCTCGATGAAGGTGTTAGTACATATCGCTATGATGTTCCTGTACAGATAACAATAATAGATGATAAGACTGGAGAAATCGTTTCAAACGATACAGAAGATTATCATATCGGGCAAGGGGGAATAACTGCGCTGTCTAAATGGAAGGGAAGACCCATGGCAATCATCGAAATGGCACATAATAAGCCTTCCAGTGAAACCTACCTGCCTGTTCAAAATGTGGCAAAAGGAATGTCTGGTGATATATACAGGGTGAATGTCACAGCCACATGGAACGACCCATGGTACGACCAGCGATTTGACCAATGGTACGAACAGTATGGCCGATCATATGATCAGCAAGGCTATTGGTACGACATGTCTGGCAAACGGTACGATCCACCACAGTTTGACCAGGTGATAACAGTAAATGATGAACTGGTCATACCATCTAAATAAATATATAATTTAAGAAAATAAAAATTGAGTATTGAATTATGGATAATTCAACGTAAGAACGTAG
>PYCK01000017.1 GCA_009649835.1 Candidatus Methanocomedens sp.
AGCGTACACTTTTTCAGCCTTAACTATAACCCCGCACTTTATTTTAATCATAATGAGAGTGGAATCTTCTCAGATGCCGGATACAGGGTCCCCTTTACCCTAACCCCGTGAATAATAGTATTCTCCCTTTGATTTTTGCTCCCTGTCAAGTTTGGACTGGTGTTTGTTCACCCTTGGCCTGCGGGTTTCCTCATCGCGCCTGAAGGTGATATTGAGGTTTTCCAAAAACATGTTCATGCCCTTGCGCATTGCAAATGGTCCGTGTACCTCTCCATGTACTGCCGGTTCGCCATTGAACACTATAAGACGTTCGGATATCATGTCGATCATATAGATATCATGATCAACCACCATGGCAGTCACATTATTATTCTCTGCAAACCTGCGTATCACTTTTGTGGCCCTTGCCCTTTGTTCCACATCCAGGTGCGCACTTGGCTCGTCAAAGATATACATATCTGCAGTCTTACCCAGGCATGCCGCTATTGCCACACGCTGCAGTTCACCTCCTGAGAGTTCGGGCAGCATCCTGTCCATTAACTCTTCCAGTTGCATCGGATTGATAATCCCTGTCTGGTAGTAACTACTGTCGAACCTGGAATTGATACTGCGCAGGAAATCGCGCACCCTCAGGGGGTAATCCCCTTCCAGGTACTGGGGCTTGTATGCGATAGTAAGGTCGGTCTCAAGACTGCCGGTTGTGGGTGTTTCCACGCCTGCCAGCATGTTAACGAATGTGGACTTGCCTATTCCGTTAGGTCCCACGATACCAATGACCTCTCCCTGTTTTATCTCACTGCCCAGGGTATCACTGCCGACTACCAGTTCAAACCCATCCTCGCCGTATTTCTTTGTGAACTGCTGGAATTCCAGCAGAGTGGGAATATCCTTCTGCTCCCTGGGAGGATGCTCTTCGAACTCAATAGCCTCGGTCCTGAGCCGAATGTTCTCTTCAGGCAAAAACCCTTTCAGGTACTCGTTGATGCCCACCCTGACACTTTTTGGGTGGGTAATGACCCCATACCCTCCAGGCACACCATAAACGATATGGACAGTATCGGCCAGCAGGTCAAGCAGTGCCAGGTCATGCTCTACAACCATCACTGCGCTCGTATCAGCCAGTTCCTGTATGATCCTGGCAGCATTGATGCGCTGGTAAATATCAAGGTACGGGCTGACCTCATCAATAAAATAGAAATCAGCATCACGGCATACACAGGCAGCCAGTGCCACTCGCTGGAGTTCGCCGCCTGACAGGTCACTGATGTTCCTGTCCTGGATATGGCCCATCTCCAGCTTTTGTACAATATCATCCAGTATTCCCTTCTCATCAGTCCCCTCCAGCAACTTCGAAACCTTTCCTTTAGCTATCTTCGGGATATTGTCCACATACTGGGGTTTCTGGGAAACCTTGACGTTGCCTTCCATAAGGGCTTTCATGTATTCGTACATGCCCGTGCCTGAGTATATCTCCAGTACTTCTTCCCAGGTAGTACTGGTGCCGCCCAGGTTGGGTATCATGTTCCCGCTCAGGATATTTACGGCAGTGGACTTGCCCACCCCATTAGGGCCCAGTATACCGGTGACCTTACCCTCTACCGGAGTAGGCAGCCCGTACAGGGCGAACCCGTTCTGGCCGTACCTGTGCACAGGGTCCTTAAGTTCTTCAGGCAACCCGATGATCATTATGGCACCAAAAGGACACTTCTTGATACAAATACCACAGCCCACACAGAGTTCTTCGGAAATGACGGCTTTTCCATCCTCTCCCTGCACCACGGTTTCGTCCCCGGTACGTACCCTGGGGCAAAACTTGATACACTCCAGGCTGCACTTCTTGAACTGGCA
Organism: Candidatus Methanocomedens sp.; assembly: GCA_009649835.1. Classification (GTDB taxonomy): domain Archaea; phylum Halobacteriota; class Methanosarcinia; order Methanosarcinales; family Methanocomedenaceae; genus Methanocomedens_A. The sequence goes on from PYCK01000017.1 coordinate 1,849, forward strand.
CCTGTCCTTGTTAACTATGGCGATCCTCACAGCATATTCACCTTAAAAACCTATCAAAGTGGGTTTAACAGCAGGGTCCACACTACCAGCCAGAAGTCGATGGTAATGAACTCCACATAGAACCAGTCTTTATTCCCGAATTCCTTTACATCTATGCCAATTGCAGGGTATCCCAAACGCTGGGCGTAGTAAGAGAAAATGATCACGAAAAGCATAACGGAAAGCCAGGGGATTTCAGTACCTGACCCCAGCTGGAAGAAACAAAAAAATCCTGCTGCCGTTCCTATAAAGGCAGGGACAATGGTCTTGATGATGCCATCCTTATAATTCCTCTTCTTTTCCTCTGGTGTTTTTTCAACTGGTGCGGATGGTTTGGACTCGACTGGTTTGGACTCGGATGCCTTGTCCAGCGGCTTCTTTTTTTCGGCTTTGTCGCGCTTGGCCACTGCCTGCTGCTGGGCTGCTGATTCTTTTGCCTTTTCCCAGAATCCTTTTTTAGCTGGTTTTTTCTTGCTCAAGAATTAATACTCCTGATATTAGGGTTTGACTTTATAGATGCCGGATACTTTATATGCTTAACTATATTCAGACTTCCTGCCATACTTAGTTCCGAATGAAAGATCTACCTATGATCCCTTTCAACATTCCTGATTTTTTAAATCTTTTCATGATTTACATTCATTTAAAAATCATCCAGATCGAAAACCATAAACCCTTTCTTCCGGAGTGCATCCTTCCCATCAACCTTCTTTGCAACAAGACAGAAGTACTTCCTTTGCATCTCATTGTTCCACAGGACAAAACCAGATTTACTCTTCAGGTCGTTAAGGATATCAAGCGCATCTCTCTCACTGAGACTCTTCCATTTGCATTCTATAAACGCAATATCCCCTGTATCATCGTTCAAGGCAACTACATCTATCTCATACGTGTTCTGCCCCTTTGGAGCACCTTTTATCTTCCCCCACTGCCTGCCAATCCTGTTAAATGAGAATGGCAATTTTACACCAACACCCTGGCTTTTGAACTGGTCCTTAACAATATTTTCAAATTCAGCACCCACAAACATATCAAAATCCTTCTCTATTGATTTGAGCACTTTATCAGCATTCCCTGATTCGATCTCAGTCCTGTTCGGGTGGACATACCTGAAATAGAACCTGAAAAAGTTATCTTTAATATAATACCGTGTTTTCTTGCCGGGAATCTTTTCAGTCACTGGGTATTCTTTACCAATCAGTTCAAGTTTCATCAGGGTTCCCACATATTTCGGAAGGTCCTTTTGCTGTATCTTTGAATAATCAGACATTTCAACAAGTCGGGTCCTGCCCTTTGCAATAGCTTCGAATATGGAGATATACAGGTAGTATTCTTTTAATTCTCCTTTCAATAATGTCTCCACTTCTTCGTGCAGGAATTCGCCTTTTGCCAGGATATGTTCATCTATATTCTTTAATACGGATTTTTCAGGCTCAAACTCAAGTATATATAGCGGCACCCCGCCAAGGATGCTGTAAAATTCAATGCCCTTTTTTACATCAATTTGTTCATGGAACTGGGGTACATGGTATGCTTTTAAGGGTTCAAGCATCCACTGGCCTGTTCTTCTTCCGTATAATGGTGATTTTTGTGTGAGTGTACCTTCTACCATCATCGAAACAGATGACCCGCAAAGTATCAACATTATGTCCTTACCCCTTAAGTATTCGTCCCACATCACCTGGAAGACTGATGGTATTGTGTCATCCCGTTCTATAAGATAAGAAAATTCGTCGATAACAATGATGTATTTTTCATCAGCTATCTGGCGCACAAGGTATTTTGAAAGGTCATAGAAGTTCTCCACTCGTGGTGTTACGTCACCGAAATGGTCTGCTGCCTTCTCAGCGAATGTTTCCAGATTCAGCAATGTACCCCTTTTATCAGCAAGGAGGTAAATGGAATTTTTATCCTTGCAGAATTGCTTTATTAATTCGGTTTTCCCGACTCGTCGTCTGCCATAGAGGACTATAAACTGAGAGCCTTGTGATTTGTATTTTTTTTCAAGGAAATCAATTTCTACGTCTCTGTTAATAAACCGGTTCATAAAGATTATCTTGTATGTCCGGTTATTTATGTATTGCGCTTAAATGCAAAATTTACTAAACTCCCAAATCCATGTCCATTGTGAAAATCCATGTGAAAAAAAAATTGGAAATGATACAGTATCATCCGGACAAATCAAATAACACTGATCTCCTGTCCGGATGCATGTTCATTATACATCAGAGTGAAGGTGAAGGTACCAGTTTTATTAAGAGTATATTCATTGAGCATCATAAAGTTCAGGTGTATAGGTTCTTCCCATAATCCATCTTCACTTATTAATTCACGAGGATTCTTTTAGCTTGAAGGTGTCAATACATCGTGAACAAATCCACAAATCAACAAACCTTCCAAATGTCATATTGAATTAGCCTAATCTCTTCATTCACATTATATTCAAATTCTTGGGACCAGTCACAATTTGGGGCACAAAAAATCGATCAAAAATATCCAGTAACACTGATGAAGTTATCATTACAATTTCTGAACTAATTTTAATACACATATTATCCTTTACTAAGGGGTCAGGGGAATATCCCCAGTCTCAAACATCGGGGGCACATCCCCCGAACCCCCTTCATTAAATAAATGCTCCTGTTAACATTTTCTCTCATCCTTAAACTGTTCACGTCATACATCTCTAATCTGTCCTGAATTGCGATATCTGTAACTGGGTCTACCCAGATCATCTGATATACCTCCTGTAAGTTCACATCGCATACAAACAAATATCGCCTGAAACTTATTTTTTATCAGATAGATACGTGGACGTAGATTTCTCTTTCTACCAGATCCACAAATATGACATTTTGCTTCAATACTCTCAAATAAATGAGGAAACACTGTTTCATTAATTCTTTCTTCGAATGTTAATTTTCCAGATTTTCCCATCTACTCACCGTTTTTGAGCTTGGAATCTTTATCAATTTCTTAACGCCAAAAATATATACTTATGTCTTTATATT
>PYCK01000165.1 GCA_009649835.1 Candidatus Methanocomedens sp.
CGAAGAAGTCCTCTGCGAATGGAGGTTGAGAAAAATGGCAAACGTTTGATAGTGAATCAACTTTCTGGTGGAGAATTGATCTTAATTGCAATGATTGGGGACTTGGCAAGACGAATGGCAATTGCGAACCCTGATTCCACAAAACCGCTACTGGGTTCAGGCATTGTTCTCATAGATGAAATCGATCTGCACCTTCATCCAAGATGGCAACGGATAATCGTACATAAATTATTGGCGATTTTTCCCAATTGCCAGTTCATCATATCCACCCATTCGCCGCATGTCATCACCCATGTGCAACCTGAGAGTCTGTTCCTTCTTGAGCAAACGGATTCTGGCATTGTGGTAAGAAAGCCGAACGAGTCTTATGGGAAAAATGTGGATCGGGTACTTGAAGACCTTATGGGTCTGGAAACAACAAGACCTGACGAAGTTGATTCCGATCTTCACAGTATTTTTGAGACAATCGATGCAGGGAAACTGGAAGAAGCACGAAGCCAGATTACTGATTTAATGCAAAAAATCGGAGCTGATCCTGAATTGGTGAAGGCGGAGGTCCTCATCAAACGCAGGGAGCTGATTGGCAAATGAAGCATATTGCCAAAGATCAGAATACTCCGGATTTTGATAAATGGAAGGCAAGTGCCAATGATAACTGGCAGCCAACCTATGAAGACTTGAGCGGCACAACAAAAAAGGAAGTAAAATATTCCCTCATGAAGGAACAGGGTTATATTTGTTGCTATTGCGAGCGTCGGTTGACCGATGATGGTTCTCATATTGAGCATTTCAATCCTCGAAGCAACAACGTACTCAATCCTCTAGATTATACCAACATGCTCTGTTCCTGCCAAAACCAATTGGAACAAGGAGAGCCTCGACATTGTGGGCATTTGAAGGGCGATTGGTTTGACAACCAGCTTCTTGTTTCGCCGTTAGATCCGGACTGTGAGGGGCATTTTACCTATACTGCAGATGGCAAAATCCAGCCTGCTGAGAAATCCGATGATTCAGCAAGAATGACAATTGAGAAACTGGGATTGAATGTAAATAAACTGAACGCTCTTCGCAAGAAAGCAATAGAGCCATTTTTGGATGAAAACTTGAGTGAGCAAGAATTTTTTCAATTTGTGAGTGGTTACCTCAGAAAAAATACGGGTGGAATGTTCGGAGAATTCTGGACGACTATCGATTATATATTTGTGCAAAATACCTGAATTATATTGCCCACGATAATGCCCTATTCAAGCTTTCACAACTATCTGAGCATTAATCCCTCATTCACCCATGATAATACTCACCCTGCGCCGCCTTCTGCACAGGCGACCCGCACGGTTCAGCCCCAGGCACACCCACAGCATCGGCCCGGCACTGCTGGCACAGCCTGAACTGTGGCAGATACTCCCCTGCCAGCTTCCTGACCAGATTCAGGTCCTCGCAGGTCGGCGGCTCAGACCCCTCAAAATCATATAAAGGAATCAGCGGGATAATATTCATAATAACAGCCCCATGCTCAGCCGCCTTTTTGGCAATATCCTCGATCTCCTCCATATTAATATCAGGCAGCAGTACCGTATTGACCTTGACTACCAGCCCGGCCTCCGCAGCAGCCCTGATACCCTCCCACTGTTTCTCAAGTAAAAGTTCGGCAGCTTCCAGGCCCTTATAGGTCTTATCGTGGTACCGCACCCATTTGTATATCTTAGCAGCAGTCTCGGGATTGACAGCGTTCACAGTCACAGTCACACTATTAACACCCACAGCCTTCAACTCATCCACCTTCTCGCTCAGCAGCAAACCATTGGATGCAATACACTCGATAAGGTCTGGGTATTTCTCATTCACCAGGCGCAGGGTCTCAAAGGTAGCATCATTGGCCAGGGACTCGGCAGGGCCTGCAATACCCACTACCTTCAGGTTATCCATCTCCTTTACATACTTGTCCACCCGCTCCAGCGCCTCCTGGGGCGTCATGATACTACTGCTCACCCCTGGCCTGTGCTCGCATTTATCAATGGAGCGGACGCAGTATCCACACTGGATATTGCATTTGGGTGCCACTGGCAGGTGAATGCGCGCGGTCTTGAAATGCATCTTTTCATTGTAACATGGATGTACGCTTGTTAAGTGTGAGGATTTTGAACCTATATCGCCCCAGCGTTCTTCTTTCATATTTTGCAGCCTCATCCATTTCTATTGAAATGATTTAACTTAAATCCTCTGTATTATCATCTTTCGCACTTCTTTGGCATCGGCACGGCCTTTGGTCTTCTTCATCACCTGCCCCATAAGGAAATTAACAGCTTCCTGCTTGCCATTCTGGTAATCCTCCACTGCCCCGGGATTCTCGGAAATTACCTCTTCCACCGCCGCTGTCACAAGGTCGCTGCCAGCCTTCAGCAGTCCCTTTGCCGCCACAACCTCATCAGGAGTGCCGCCCTCATCCAGTATCGTACGGATAACCTCAACACCACTTTGCTCTGTGATCTTATCCCCGGCCAGCAGTTTCACCAGCTGCACCATACTTGCGCTGGCAAATGCATCTATGCCAAGGTCCCTGTAATTGAGTTCACCCTTTAGTACATCAGCAATCCACACAGCAGCCAGTTTCGGGTCAACCTCTGCCGCCACTTGCTCATAAAAATCTGCCACCTGCTTCTCAGAGGTCAGGCTCTTTGCATGGTCATCAGTGATACTATAATGGGTTATGAACCTCTGCCGCCTGGCATCAGGCAGTTCAGGCAGGGTCTTAGCAATCCCGGGCGCCCAGTCAGCCACCCTCAACGACACCAGGTCAGCCTCAGGGAAATAGCGATAATCATGCGCCTCCTCCTTGGTCCTCAGGCTAACAGTTACACCCCTGGCCTCATCAAAGTGCCTGGTCTCCTGCACCACCTTACCGCCCCGCCTCAGCAAGTTCTTCTGCCGCACTATCTCGAACAGCAGCGCCCGCTCCGCACCCTTGTGGCTGCTGATATTCTTCACCTCAGAGCGGCTGCCGCCGGACAGTGAGATATTGGCATCCACCCTCATAGAGCCCTCAAGTGTGGTATCTACCACATCCAGGTATCCCAGAATATTGCGCAGCTTATCCAGGAACCGGCGCGCCTCTTTCGGGCTCCTTATGTCGGGCTCGGTCACTATCTCAAGCAGTGCCACACCGCTGCGGTTATAATCGATCAGTGTGTACTTTGAGCGCTCGATACTGCCGCCCTCATGCACCAGCCGGCCCGGGTCCTCTTCCATATGGGCCCGGTTGATGCGGATACGGACCTCGCCATCCTCGCCCTCGATATTGATGTAGCCGCTTGAGGCGATCGGGTAATCGTACTGGGTGATCTGGAACCCCTTTGGCAGGTCAGGATAGTAGTAGTTCTTCCTGTAGAACTGGGTATGCTCCTCAATGGAACAGTTCAGTGCCAGCCCCACCTTTATGGAATATTCCACAGCCTTACGGTTTATTACAGGCAGCGACCCTGGCAGTCCCAGGCATACGGGACAAGTATGGGTGTTGGGCCCGTCGTCGTGGTAGTCAAGTGGGCAGCCGCAGAATATCTTGGTATTGAGCTTGTTCAACTGCACATGTATCTCAAGCCCTATCATCACACCGACCTCATCCAGGTATGGACGCAATTTCAGGCTTTCCTCCCGCATCTATACCACCTCCGGCGCTTTTGTGTGGAAATTAGTGTTCTGCTCGAACGTATAGGCGGTCCTGATTATGGTCTTTTCATCAAAGTGCTTCCCCATTATCTGCAACCCGATCGGCAGCCCATCCGAGAAACCGCATGGCAGTGAAACTGACGGCACGCCCGAGAGGTTCACAGGCACAGTGTTCACGTCTGCCATATAAAGGGTCAGGGGGTCGCTTATCTTCTCGCCCAGTTTAAATGCGGGTGTGGGCATAGTAGGTGCGATAAGCACATCCGTACTTTTCAGCGCCCGCTCGAAGTCCTGTTTGATAAGTGTCCTGACCTTCAGGGCCTTGAGGTAATACTTGTCCATATACCCTGCCGACAGCGCATATGTACCAAGGAGGATGCGCCGTTTCACTTCCTCGCCAAACCCTTGTGCCCGTATCTCGCTGTATGTAGTATGCCAGTCGTGGTCCTTTTCCAGGCGCAGCCCGTACCGCATGCCGTCGAACCGGGCCAGGTTTGAAGATGCCTCGCTCATGGCAATGACATAATAAGCAGCCAGGGCGTACTTTGTGTGCGGCATCTCCACTTCCTGCCACGATGCTCCCAGGTCTTCCAGCCTGTGCACGCTGTCCCAGACCGACTTTTCCACGGCCTGGTCTAACCCATCGCCAAAGTATTCCTTTGGTACGCCAATGGTAAGTCCCTTCACATCGTCAACCAGTGCTTTTGTATAATCCTTCTCGCCAGGTACGGACGTGGAATCCCGCTGGTCATGTCCAGCGATCACATTGAACAGCAGTGTCATATCTGCCACATTGGAAGCAATGGGTCCTATCTGCTCCAGGCTGTTGGCATATGAGATCAAGCCGTACCTGGATATCACGCCGTAAGTGGGTTTTAGCCCAACCACGCCGCAAAATGATGCCGGGCACCTGACAGACCCGCCCGTATCAGAACCAAGGGCCAGCGGCACTTCACCTGCTGCTATCGTTGCCGCACTGCCACCTGATGAGCCGCCGGGCACCGTTTCTGTGTTCCAGGGATTAAGTGTAGGGCCGTAATGACTGGTCTCTGTGGATGTCCCCATAGCGAATTCGTCCATGTTCAACTTGCCAACGATAATGGCCCCTGCCGCCTTCAGTCGCTCGATAACGTGGGCATCATATGGCGGCACATAGCCACCCAGGATCCTGGATGCGCATGTGGTCTGAATACCTTTTGTTGAAATATTATCCTTGATGGCAATTGGTACGCCTGCCAGCGGGCCGGTGTGCCCTTCGGTCTCCCCGGCCACCTCGAGAACAGACTCCTTTGCCACGGTGATGAATGTATTGAACTTGCTGGCCTCAATCCTGTCAATGCACTGGCTTACAACTTCTTCGGCTGACGAATCCTGTATTGCTTCCAGGGTTTGTGATACTGTGATCATTTCACTTACCTCAGATTATCCTGGGGGCCTTGAAGTAGCCATCCTGCGTTCTGGGCGCGTTGCCTGTGGCCTCGTCCTGGGTGAGGCAATCAGTGACCTCGTCATCCCTGAACACATTGTTCATTTCCAGCACATGGTATGTGGGCTCAACTTCTTTTGTGTCCACCTCGTCCAGCTGCCCGAAATAATCAAGTACAGAGTTCAACTGGTCCGCATATCCCTCAAGCTGCTCCTCTTCCATTTTCAACCTGGCAAGCCAGCCAATATGTTCCACGTCCTTGGTTGTTATCATGATGTTACATCCAGTTTTATGTATCCACTTCATTAAGCATGGTATTTTGACCGGATTTACAGGATTTACAGGATGTTGACGTTGCGGTATATCCTGTCGATCCTGTTAATCCTGTCTAATAATTTTTAAATCACCCTTAGATTTGAAGTGGATACAGTTTTATCCTGTTTTCCTTTGCAACCGAATAAAGATATTTTCTTATATAGCCTTTGTCTTGCTTTTTGAACCCTGCCTGCCTGGCAAGTCTGCCAAGGCCTGCCCATACCCCGCTGCCATACTGCATGGCCTTTTTGTCCCGCCATGCAATCTCGGCCGGTACCACACTTTCCGCGGCCCTGCGCAGGATGTATTTGCCGACCAGTTCGCCATCAAACTCCCTGACCTTTAATACAGCCGGAATGGAAAGGGCCAGTTCAACCACATCAGGGTCAAGAAACGGGGCTGCCAGTTTTATTCCCGCTGCCTCTGCCACGGTATTGTCCCGCAGGATATCCCGGCGGGGTAGTCGTGATACGTCTGCGACAATGGCTTCATGCAGGGAAGCCGTGCTCTTTTTAATAATCTCCTTATACCTGTGATATCCTCCGAACAGTTCGTCAGCCCCCTGCCCGGCCAGTAGCAGGTCAATATTTCTGCTCTTAGCCTTAGTGCTGGCAATATACAGTGGCACACCCAGTGAGATAGCCATGGGGTCTGCGGTTTCCAGGGCCTCCATGACTCGGGGAATTGTCGATTCAACATCATCAAGGTCGATTATCTTAAGAATGAGATTGTTCTCCATACCCAATAATTGTGCAGCATCCGGTGCCCATTTCACATCATTTGAGCCTGAAAAGCCAACTGTAATAAGTGTTATATCAGGTACATGCCTGGCAGCCAGTGCTGTTATCAGTGAACTATCCACTCCTCCTGAAAATAACACGGCACAATCGGGTGTAAGGTTTTTTTTTACACTCTTCGACAGGGTGGTGATGATCATCTCACATGCTGCAGTCTCGTCTTTGGTATCGTCTTTGGTAATGTCTGACCTTGTGTGCATTGGAACCTTCTATGTCATGAGTGATAAAATATGTTTTTACAGGATATGATCTGACCATTTTGAACTTTGAATCAATCTATGACCCGACAAAAACCTTTATCACCCACACCCCACATAAATCCTCTCAGCAACCATGAACAAAAAACTCTACGTTCCCCACCCCGGACACTTCGACGGCCTCCAGCAAATGCTGGAAAGCTCAGATGATATCTATTCCATCTATATGGCAGGTTCGCCCGACTACATAGGCACGGGCAGGGTCAACCTGGGCCATGCCGGACTGGAAGAAGTCGCCAGGCATACCGAATACTGCCACAGTAACGATGTAAAGATCGAGATGGTACTGAACAGTTCATGCATGGGCGGCCAGCAGCTTACTACGGAAGGATATAACCTCATACACTGGTACATCGCAAACCTTGAGGACATTGGCGTGGATACCGTAGTAGTAGCAGACCCGTACCTGATAGAGATGATCGCCAGCGAGTTCAACATCCCGGTGGTGGTCAGCGTACTGGCATTTGTTGACAGCCCACAGAAGGCAGAGTTCTTCGAGCAACTGGGAGCCTCGTCCATTGTGGTGGACTCCAACGTGAACCGTCATTTCGATGTGCTTGAAGCCATCAGGGATGCAGTGGACTGTGAACTAAAACTCCTTGTGAACGAAGGCTGCCTGTACCGATGCCCGTTTAGGTATGCCCATTTCAACTTCTTCTCCCACGTCAACGGCCCGCCTCCCCGGCCTAATGTGCAGGACGACTATTATTACCACAAATGCCTGACCCTGCGCATCAATGATCCATCGCTGATCCTGAAATCACCTTTCATCAGACCTGAGGATCTAAAGGAATATGCCCACATCACAGATGTGTTCAAGATAGGCGGACGCTCACATTTCATTAACTGGATACTGAACTGTGTCAACGCTTATGCCGCTGAGAGCTACGACGGGAACCTGATGGACCTGATGGACTGCCCCAAAGACCTGGTCGATCTGTTCAATATCCCGAATAAAGCACTGGACGGGGCCATTGAGCAATGGAAAAAGCACAGCACGGTCTGCCATACATGCGGGTACTGCCAGCGCAAGATATCAGAGATTGCGCAAGTGTATGACCATAAGGGCACTACTGATGAGAAACTGGTACAGTGGAACACTATAACAAAAAAAGGAATTGAGACCTGATGAAGCCGGAAGAACTTTTAAGGACACGTGCCGACCTGGAGGACGGCATCAGGCGGCTGATCGGCCGCGCAGTAATGGTGATCGAACTTGACATTTTTGCCCTGCCATGCGGTTGTTCCGGATATACCGCTAATTTGAGGGGATTCCAGGTGGACGACCTTGAGGTATTCGAAGAACATATCCTGAAACTGCTGGAAAGTACAGCTGAAGCCGTAGGTTCTCCTTCGGATTTTTTATTTGCCAGGATAATCCCGGGCACGCAGGAAATTGCTTCTGTGAACGTGCGCAACCTGTGCCCGCGCTGCTATTCTGATTTTGCATCAACATCAGGCAAGCGGCCGAGACCGGATATTTTTATTCTGCGCCTAAATAGGCGTAAGAAGTAGTTCGAAAACCTAATATAACATAAGTATTATTCATTATAGATTAACCATTGGTGATTATAATGGATGAGCTTATGGAATACAAATGTGTGGAATGCCTACGCTACGATCCTGCTGAGGATATGTGTGAAATCCATTACTGGATTGACCCCTATGAAAGTGCATGCGGGTTATTCATTCTGGCCCCGGATTGACCAAAATGAAAATGCATGCAGGTTATTCATACCAACCTCTGATTGATCTTGCGATCATCCCGAAATACGAATCCTGTGGATTGCTTTACTGACAGTTGTTTTCCTATGAAAACATCGTATCTATCTGTTCCAGTTTATTATTCAGAATTGTATCAATAGTATCGCTGACGTCTTCGATACAGGTGAAATTGTCGTACTTCCTTTCCAGTCGCTTTTCCCAGTTATCCTTTACCAGGAATAATACCCTGCCATATTCTTTCAACAACCCAAACCTTTTTTGTTCAAATACTTTTGCCGTTCTGGCATTCCCGAAAATATCCATATATATTTGTTTAGAATTTTCTGCATCAATGGTTTTTCCAGGCAATTCATTAAGCACCTTACTATAATAATCCATAACCAAAGTGTTAACAGTATCGAAGTCATTTATCAAATCCCAGATTTTTAAGACGATTTGTTCAGCTTCAATATTTCTCGGGGTCTCGTATTCTTCTTTCAGGACATTTGCCCCTGACTGATTCTTTTTCATATAGAAATGAGGTGTTTTCCATTCTGTCTGGAAATCAGCAGCAAACCGTGCAAGCCGTTCAAAGTAAAAATCCATCTC
>PYCK01000166.1 GCA_009649835.1 Candidatus Methanocomedens sp.
GCGCCTTGATTATGCGAGCACGGTTCACACCACCTTTTGTGCCTGCAATCAGCCACCAGAGTAAGCGCTTCATAGCATGTAATTGACAGGCAAGCTTTATATCATAATCTCTTAAAACTCCCAAAAAAGTATAGGTAGGGGCAAACCCACCTTCACAGAAGCGTACATGGCAATCACTCGCACTTGCCTCCTATGCATTGCACTAAAAAGCCCGGTGATTTAAGCATGTTCCATCATATTCAGAGACTTTTTATTATTTACCGGGACTATTCAAAAAACCGCAGAGAGCGCAGAGGCACGCAGAGAAAAACAACACATCTCTGCGCCTCTTGGCGTCCTCTGCGGTGAATCTTTTTTGCCACGATCCATTTATCCGGAATAAATTAAAAAGTCACCATATTCACAACCGTTCAGGCAAACTCTTCTCATGAAGCTTCACCGCAGCCGTCATGAAGATCACCAGGAATATTACAAGGGCTGCGATATCCATCCAGATCGGATAGTAATTGGTCCCCTGAAAAGAATATCTGCACAGGTCAGTTATGTAGGTAAGGGGGGATGCCGATGCCAGCACCTGTCCCCACGACGGCAGTTCCCTGATCGGGATAAATACACCGCTTATGAATACCAGTGGAAATTTTACCATTGTGGATATCATCATCACCGTGGATGTCATGCTGGTCGGTGCGGATGAGAATATCAGCCCCATAGCTGAGAAGCAGAATGCAGCCAGTACAATGCCCGCAGCAAGGATGAACGGATGTGTGACTGTCACACCGATTGCCATTCCAACTATTATCGGGACGAGAGATATCCCGGTCCCGAAGAGCACGGATGCCAGCATATCTCCCATCAGGACCGTTGTGATGGAGACCGGGGCTGCTGCAAGTCGCTCCAGGTTTCTGGTCTGTGTCTCGGTGGGTGCGATCACAGGAGTGATCGACATTGATGTGAAGAAGATCGTCATGCTCAGCAGTCCGGCGATGAGAAAATCAACAGGGAGATCTCTTCCTATCACGAATGCCAGAAAGAGGAATACGGGGAAGAGAATACCGAATATTACCACGGGTCCCTTCAGATAATAGATCCTGATATCTTTTTTGGCAATTGCACAGGCACGTTTTAGCTGATCGATCATTCCATCTCCTCTGTGAGTTTGATGAAGACATCTTCAAGCGTTGGTGTCAGCGTGTTCAGCATCACGATCTCCAGATCATTTGACCGGGAATAATCCACCAGTTGATATATCGTCCTGCCGGGTTCGTTCGTATACAACCGTAGTTTATCGCCACTCATCCGGATATCGATGACTCCAGACAGGTCAGAGAAATCAGAGGCATCTACAGGCATGTCAAAACTGACCTCCACCCATTCTAACCCACCAATTCTCATTTTAAGCTTCTCTGGGGCGTCTATGGCTGCTATCTTTCCATGATTGATGATTGCAACTCTGCTGCACAGCTGGTTTGCCTCCTCCATGTAGTGAGTGGTGAGAAAGATGGTTTTACCTTCTTTATTTAACTCCAACACCATATCCTTGATCAACCGTGCACTTATAACATCCAGACCCGATGTTGGCTCATCGAGAAAAAGTATTTCCGGGTCGTTCATGAGAGACATGGCGAGGATGAGTTTCTGTTTCATCCCTTTGGAAAAAGTCCTGACCTTATGATCTTTTCGTTCATAGAGATCGAACTTTCCCAGGAGTTCTTCTGCTCTTTGTCTGGCATCTTTGCCTGGTACGCCATATAATTCTGCCATGAACTGCAGGTTATTCCAGGCAGTAAGTTCAGTGTATGCGTTTGAAAGTTCAGGAACAACTCCCATTATCTGTTTGGCTTTGATCGGATCTTGCCGGATGTCAAGACCCATGATTCTGACCTTACCGGAACTTGGCTTGATTATTCCTGTGAGCATCCTGGCAGTCGTTGTCTTGCCTGCGCCATTCGGTCCTAAAAAGCCAAATATCTCACCATTCTTCACTTCGAAATCCAGGTGGTCTACCGCAGTAAAATCATCGAAGAGTTTAGTCAGATTATCGACTTCAATAGCATTCATTGATCCCATCATTGTAACATACTTGACCTACTTAATGTGGCTGTTGTATCCCGAGCAGGCTCATACGCGTGCGCGGTGCTATTCCCCGTATACTGTTGCCCGGAACAAATATCATGTGACCTGGCAAGGCATCATGCCGTTTTGTGCCGACGGTTATAGTTCCTTCCCCATCGATTATATGGAACAGTACCGCGTATGGTTCAGGGTGGGGTGGAATTTCCTGTCCCTCTTCAAGGCATATCAGGGAGACATTGAACCAATCGGTCACAAGAATATCTTTTTTGACCCGCACCGTCCTGCTGTACTCAACAATGTCCTGCAAATCGATATGTTCCATTCTTGCCTTCATATCCTGCGATTTGCTCTTGAGTTCATTTAGTTCGTCCTCTGCCAATTCCGTACCATTTTTCGATAATTTCCGGTACTTTTCTAACATCCCGATTCGCTCCTTCTTGTTGCAAATAAAGTATAATTTTAATATTCCATGTAAATCCGACCTGAGGAGGGATTTTCTTGTTTATCCAACAACTCTATCACGATTCTCTTAGTCTTCAGTTTCCACACTTTTTCAGGCGCACCTCTTCCACTTTCCCGATACTCTGAAACCTCGATGATGTCTGCGTGGTTCAGCTCTGATAGATGGTAATACAGACCGGAAAACGTCATTTTCTCGCCTCGCCCTGTCAAAAATTCGTAGATCTGCTTTGTGCTCCTGCTACCGTCCCCGATAAAATCGATGATCGTCCACCTGGTGGGGCAGTGAAGCGCCCTGATATACCTGCCAAGTTCCTGCATGCATGGGTGACAATTGCACATTGTATTACCTGAATATTCCAGTATTTTACAGTAATATTACGGTGATTGGTTAAAAAGTTTCGGACAATGATTTCAAAATCTCGCTAAATCAACACATGTCAGAATGATTGCGATAAGTACCCATAGCATTGGAAGTTTGCCACGCGCTCTGCT
>PYCK01000167.1:0-6402 GCA_009649835.1 Candidatus Methanocomedens sp.
TCATTTTCCAGAAGTAATGACCAGGTCTATAGTGATGTGGCCGGTAATCCTGACAGGCTGATAGGATTTGGACGCCTTGACCCCAACCAGGGGGAGCAGGCAGTGGCAGAGGCCCGACGCTGTGTTGTAGAACTGGGATTATCAGGAATTAAACTGCATCCCCATGCCCAGAAGTTTGCTATTGACAGTGCGACCGTGTACAGGATCGCAGGATGGGTGGCGGACGTGCGGCCTGACATTCCCATAATTTTCGACAACGGCAAGCCGGCATCGCCTAATCAGCTCATCGGAGACCTTGCAAAGACTTTCCCTGATGTTACGTTCATTCTGGCACACATGCGGGGCGGCGACTTCATTGAAGTGACCGCAGCCCATGATAACATATACATCCAGACCACAGGGGTGCCGCAGGTAGAAGTGGTGCAGCAGTGCGTGGATGAACTGGGGGCTGACAGGATTATGATGGGGTCGGATTCGCCGTATCATTCCATGGAGGACGAGGTGAAGAAGGTGGAAGCGCTGCAGTTGTCCGAAGGTGAGAAGTTAATGGTCTTTAGTGGAACTGCAAAAAAAGTACTGAATATCTAATCCGCTTGCCACCTTATTTGCAATAATAACACCCGCTCTTATCTCTGGTGCTATTATTAAATAAAGTCCATAATTTTCCCATTTTTTATCACAGTTTCAACGTTATTCACCCCAAAATGATATGGAATAAATTTGTAATTGGGCACATCCAATATTATAATATCTGCCTGCTTTCCCACTTCCAGACTGCCAATAGTATCTGCCCGATCCAGAGCATGGGCAGCATTTATTGTGACAGCACAGATGGCCTGTGACGGTGACATTTTCATCTGCACACAAGCCAGGGTCAGGATGATCTGTATGGATTCAGTGGGGCAGGAGCCGGGATTAAAATCAGTGGCAAGTGCTACTGCGACTCCACTGGATATCATTTTAGTTGCCGGCGGGTATGTATCTGAACGTAAAAAGAAGGATGCACCAGGGATCAGTACTGCAATAGTACCGCTGTGGGCTATTTTTTCAATCCCTTTTTGGGAGATATGGTCCAGGTGGCTGGCAGAAGTGGCCTGTAAACTGGCTGCAAGCTGTGCTCCACACATATCTGTCAGTTGATCGGCATGGATCATCAGCTTAAATCCAAGGTTTTTTGCAGATGTTAGCACTTGCCTGGATTGCTCAATGTCGAATACATCCTGTTCGCAGAAAATATCGCAGTATTCTGCCATACCCTGCATCTCGGGAAGCATATTGTTGATCACAAAATCTACATATTCCTGTTTGCTTTTGAATTCAGGCGCTTTAGTATGGACAAGAAATGTGGGTATTATATCTACGGAGTGCAGATCATTCAATTCTTTTATGACCTGCAATTGTTTCAGTTCATCATCGATGGTTAGTCCATACCCGCTTTTGGCTTCGGTGGTGGTGGTTCCGAATTCCAGCATTGTATTCAGATGACCCAATGATGTCTCGATAAGCTCTGCTTTGCTTGCGGCCCTGGTAGAGCGGACCGTATTAAGTATTCCACCCCCGGATCTTAAAATATCCAGATAGCTGGCACCTTTTATCCGCTGTTCGAATTCGTCTTCCCTGGAGCCCCCGAATACCAGATGTGTATGGCAATCAATAAAACCAGGCATTACTACTTTGCCGGTAGCATCGACCTGTATAGTATCAGAGGTGGTCGATACTTCAGCCAAAACTTCATCATAAGTTCCACAGGCAATTATTGTATCTTCTGAAACTGCGAGAGTGCCATCTTTAATGAGACCCAGGTCATTCATTTGCTTACCTGTTTTCGGTTTACCTGAATGTCCGGATAAAGTCAATAATTCGTTTGCATTAGTTATTATCAGGTCGGCTGTGGGTTTCATAGTAATTTTACATTGTGAATTTAGGGATTATTCAGGTATCTTGACCGACTTTTGCCTGGCAGTATTTACAGCAATTTCATAACCCGCATCAACATGGCGTGCAATCCCGACACCCGGGTCCACGGTCAACACCTTTCTCAACCGTTGTTCCCGTTCATTTGTCCCATCTGCCACAATGACCATTCCAGCATGCAGGGAATTCCCAATACCAACACCTCCACCGTGGTGGAAACTCACCCAGCTCGCACCGTTAACGGCATTCAAGGCAAAATTAATCAGCGGCCAATCTGCTATGGCATCGGAACCGTCCAGCATATCTTCGGTCTCCCTGAAGGGAGATGCCACTGAACCGCAGTCCAGGTGATCCCGACCTATCACAACAGGTGCTTTGATCTCACCTGAGCCCACCATCCTGTTTATCTCGATCCCAAGTTTCGCCCGGTCCCCATACCCCAGCCAGCATACCCTTGAAGGCAACCCCAGGGTCGGGACTGTCTCTGATGCCAGTTTAATCCAGCGGGCCAGAGCCTGATCTTCAGGGAACATCTCAAGGATCCGGGCATCTATTACTTCAATATCATGGGGATCTCCTGAGAGAGCTGCCCACCTGAAGGGGCCCTTACCTTCACAGAACAGGGGGCGGATATATTCCAGCACAAAACCCTTGTATTTGAATCCGCCAACATCATCTCTTATAGCAACTCCTGCCAGTTCTGCCTGGGCACGCAGGTTATTCCCGTAATCAAATACGATGCTTCCCCTGTTCTGCATCTCAAGAATGGCCTCGACATGTCTCTTAATGGAACTCAATGTTCTGCGATGATATTCTTCACTTTTGGTTAACCTCAACTCGTCCAGTTCTTCAAGATCACCAATCGGAACATAACTGGACAGGTCATGGGCTGGGGTCTGATCTGTAACTACATCAGGAGTAATGTGGCGTTTGACCAGTTCGGGATGTACTTTCGCAGCATTTCCCACCAGTCCCACAGATAACGGGACACCTTTTTGTTTGGCATCCATTATCCACTGTAATGCTTCATCCAGATCTGCAGTGATCTTATCGCAGTAGCCTTCATCCACTTTTCTCTGGATGCGTTCCTCACGTACCTCCACATCAAGAATAACGGCCTCGTTCATGGTGGCTGCCATGGGCTGGGCACCGCTCATCCCTCCCATGCCTGCTGTGAGTACAAATCTGCCTTTCAATGAATCTGATCTAAAATGTGTCTTAGCCACTGCAGCCAGGGTCTCGTATGTCCCCTGGAGAATTCCCTGGGTGCCGATATATATCCAGCTGCCAGCTGTCATCTGCCCGTACATGGTCAATCCCATCTCATCGTAGCGGTCAAAGTTCTCAGGAGTGGCCCATCTGGGTACGATATTGGAATTGGTGATAACCACCCTGGGAGCCGCTTTGTGGGTGGGTGCTATATATACTGGTTTTCCCGATTGGATGCAAAGTGTTTCATCCTCTTCCAGTGTTTTCAGTGTTCTTACAATCCTATTATATTCAGTCCAGTTTCTTGCCGCCCGGCCCGCGCCTCCATACACAATAAGTTCACCGGGATTTATTGCCACCTGGGGGTCGAGATTGTTCATAAGCATCCTGAGAGCAGCTTCTGCATCCCAGTTCTTGCAGTGAAGTTTGGTGCCGGTATAAGCTTTAATATCTCCATCGGGTCTCTCTTCATAATGCATGGGTCTACTCATTTTGTAATCCTTCTCCTTTTAAATCCATTCATGAAACTTATAATAATAGATGCACCCAATCTCGAGGTTCTATTGTCCACATCAAATTCCGGATTGATCTCCACAATATCCAGAAGTTTTACTGATCTTGAGGCCCCGGCCAAAAACGCCATTTCCCTGATTTGCCGGGGGTCAAATCCCTGGCTGTCAGGCGCACTGCTGCCAGGTGCATAACACTGTGCCACTGAATCAATGTCAATGCTCACAAAAACAGGTCTATGTTCTGAACCGGCGATCTTCAGCGCCTTATTCATTATTTTTGGAATTCCCTTCGAAATGATCTCTGTTAGTGGAAAAATAGATACATTGTTTGATAAGAGGTAGTCATAATATATTTTTGAATTCAGATTATCATGGGCACCGATCTCAATAAAATTGGACCCATTGATAAGTTCCATATCCATCAATTTTCTAAAGGGTGTCCCGCTTGTGACTTTTCCATCCCTGACCTCGCGCACATCGAAATGAGCATCAATATTTATCACACCGATATCCCTGTTATTGAATTGGGATAATGCCCGGCCAGTCCCAATTGAAATGTCATGTCCTCCCCCGATCACAATTGGAATGATGCCTTTTGATAATAAACTATGTACAGCACCAGTAATTTTCTTATGGGTCTCTTTAATGTCCTCAGTGACCATCACATCGCCAAAATCCACAACATGCAAATCACTGATATCGATCTTTCGCTCAATGTCATAAGTTGTCCCATATCTCCTAAGGGCTTCGCGTACCGCATCAGGTGCCAGGCTTGCTCCTGCTCGTCCTCCTCCCAATATGACACCCTTATCGAACGGTACCCCGATAATTCCAATATCTATGGATTTATCTGTAGGATCCGGCATGATGATATTCTTGATCCTCATATCATTTTGGTCCTGTTGGATCTCATAGATCTGGATAGAAGCTTTTTGAAGCAAATTCATAGTTATCTTACTTTCCCTGTATACCTGCCATTTATTTTATGGTTACAATTATGTGTAAATTAATGAGTTGATGGATTATTTAAGTGATGGGTACAAAATAATGTGTTTGGATTAACATGACAGTTATCATAGACGGTGAAACACTTTCCATTAATCACATCGTTTCAGTAGCCCGTGATTTTAAAAAGGTGGGATTTTCAGAAAATTCCAAAAAAAAAGTAATTAAGTGCCGGGAATTCGTGGAATCTCTTGTGGCAGGCGAAAAGGTGGTCTATGGGGTGACAACAGGCTTTGGGGCATTTGATAATGTATTCATTTCAAAGGAAAAATCGGATAAACTGCAGGAAAATCTCATACTCAGCCATTCCGCAGCAGTGGGCCCTCCGCTTCCAGAGGATGTTGTAAGGGCAACAATGCTGTTGCGTGCCAATTCCCTGTCAAAGGGGCATTCCGGGGTCAGGGTTGTGATCATCGAGACCCTGATACATATGCTGAACAAGGGTGTGCATCCTGTGATTCCGGAAAAAGGATCGCTGGGTGCCAGCGGCGACCTGGCAAATCTGGCCCATATGGTGCTGGTGATGCTGGGAAAAGGCGAAGCTTTCTATCAAGGAGAACGGATGAGCGGCACCCAGGCCATGGAGCGGGCAGGGATAATCACGATCAAGCTTTCTTCAAAGGAAGGCCTGGCACTGATAAACGGGACCCAGGTCATGACTGCCATAGCAGCACTGCTGGTACATGATTTCCAGATACTTATCAAGACATCAGAGATCACAGCCAGCATGAGCCTGGAAGCCTTGAAAGGGACGGCACGGGCCTATGATGGAAAAGTGGGACGGATAAGACCCCATAACGGGCAGATAACGTGTGCCTGTAATCTGAGACGCCTCACCGCCCACAGCGAGATTATGGAATCCCACAAATATGATGAGAAGGTGCAGGATGCATATTCGCTGAGATGTATTCCCCAGATAGTAGGGGCAGGCAGGGATGCATTATCCTTTGTAAAAGAGAAGGTTGAGATCGAGATCAATTCTGTAACAGATAATCCTCTGCTGTTTCCTGACGAGGATGAGGTCATTTCAAGCGGGAATTTTCACGGGCAGGTCATGGCCATATCATTGGATTTTCTAGGTATTGCTATATCTGAAGTGGCAAGTGTGTGCGAACGCAGGATCGAGAGACTTGTCAATCCCCAGCTCAGCGGTTTGCCAGCTTTTCTAACAGAAAAGGAGGGCCTGGATTCAGGATTCATGGTGGCTCAATATACTGCAGCGGCCCTGGTATCCGAGAACAAAGTGCTATCCCACCCGGCCAGTGTAGATTCCATACCCACGTCTGCCAATAAAGAAGACCATGTGAGTATGGGTATGGCTGCAGCATTGAAGGCGCGCAGGATATTTGAGAATGCTTTGTATGTAGTGGCCATCGAACTACTATGTGCGGCGCAAGGACTTGATTTCAGGAAACCGCTGAAGGCTGGAGTAGGGGCTGAGGCTGCGTATGAACTGGTGCGGTCAAGAATTGAGCATCTTAAGGAAGACAGGATACTGCATTATGACATAAATGAAGCAAGGGATATGGTGTTCTCAGGAGAAGTTCTTGAGGCAATTGAAAAAGTGATGGGTGAACTGGAATAATTCCCTGTCAGCCCCCACACCACAAGTGCGGACGGGGGCTGGAGTTCATTAGTTTCTCACCGCAAAGGGCGCAAAGACCGCAAAGCATCCTATTGCACTGGCTTTTAGTCCTTTGGGGCACAGTATTTCATAAATAATATATTTTAACAGCTGCCGGCAGCGAACAAACATAACATC
>PYCK01000167.1:6412-8605 GCA_009649835.1 Candidatus Methanocomedens sp.
GCAGATAGGAAGGGGCACTCGAGTAGAGTGCAGGCGAGAGGGGCGGCAGGAGAGCCTGATATGATATTTGGCCATATAGACCAGTATAGCAAGCAGGGTGATTCCCAATATCACAAGCCATGATCCACGGTTTATTCCCTTTGTATTGTCCTTTGGATGTAATCACCTTTCTTTCAATTATGCACTCATACCGGATTCATCCATATTATCATCCATGAACGTTTAGTGCAGTTTTCTTACTCATCTCCTCTCCATACTGTTACAACCCTCCATTCCTGGGGATCGACAAGTGCTGATACACCTGTCCACGTAACGCTCAGCAGGGTTTTTTCAGCATAATATTTCTTTGATGTCTCTGGCAGAATACGCCGCACAGTAGGGTTCCCGGAAACACCTGATTCTCTCACTTCCTGGTTTTGCATTGCAGTGGCTATTGCAGAATTCCTTTCATAATGTGGTATTGCTTCCAGCAGGTAGCCGGTGCGGGTCAGTGTATCCCCTGACACAATAAAATCATATTTATCAGCATATTGTGAAGCATTTGAGATCCCCACGACCTGGATTCGGTATATATCTCCCTCACGATGTGAGGTGATGTTGACTGTTTCATATTCCATCTTATGAGGAACGATCTGGGTCCAGAGTGCAGTTTCTATTTCCTGTACATTCCCAGGAACATCTCCCTGCCATTCAACATCATGTACCCAGTGAGGTTTAGTGCTTGAAGCTATGAGGCACCCTGAAGTCAGCACCGCGAAAATAATTAGCAGCCCTGCAAAATTACTATTCCATCTCATTTACATCTTTCCTGTTCAATAAATATGCATTGGTGTCTGTCCATGTCCCCTTCTTATGAAAAAGGGAGGGGAATTTTATTCCCCTGTAGTTATGGTATATTCGAAGTTCTGTGTATTCTGGGGCAGTATTCCAAGTTCAAGTTCTCCGGCCTGGGCATTGGCTGTATATTTCTCAATAACCTGGATCCCCATTTCATCATAGATCCCCTCACTATCCGATTCCCATGGAGGACCATACATTGACATGCCGCCAAGAGATACGCTCCCTTTCATGATTGTCCTTGCTTTTTTCAGCTGTACCTCTTCATTATCAGGCCCGGTAAGGGTCACAGCAAAACTTGCTTTCCTTTCATTATTTGTCACGCTGCTGGCAAAATACGGGAATCCACCGAACAGGTTTGAACTGATCTCTATCGTGATAGGTCCGTCCTCGGATGTGCTAAATTTCTTAATGAATGGTTCTGTAGGTTGTTTCCATATACTGAAATCCAGCTGGACCATTCCTTCCCACTCACGGATGGACTGGTCGTCAATGCCAAGATCGATTGCACTATGGTAATTGCCTTTAGCGTCAGCCGGCACATTGACATGGATATTTATTTCCACACTTCCTCCGGCAGGTATTTCTTTCGGAGCTGTTATTGTTATGGATTCATCAGTAAAAGCAGGTTCCATTAGACCAAAAGGACCACCGAAAAATTGATTATCCTGGCTGATCACAGGGTTTATTGCTATTGC
Organism: Candidatus Methanocomedens sp.; assembly: GCA_009649835.1. GTDB lineage: Archaea > Halobacteriota > Methanosarcinia > Methanosarcinales > Methanocomedenaceae > Methanocomedens_A. The sequence continues at coordinate 7,948 of PYCK01000167.1, forward strand.
TTCTTCTCCAATGTTCTTTAATTTGATATTGTAATCATATTCTTTACCTGCTTCCAGCTGGTCTGAGATATATGGCTTCTGTATCTGGACCTTTGGGGGTGTCCAGACCTCAATAGATAGGTGGAAGGAATGAATATAATCAGGGAATGGTTGTTGGGTTATTGTGGGAACTGTCTCATCAGTAAATGCGATTGAAACACTATAACCACCAATTGATGCATCCTCAGGCACTGTTGTTGTTATCTTGAACTTCTGGCTTCCACCAGCGGATATTTCCTTACTTTCAGGAGAAATTGAGATCCATTCCTCATCAAATAAATATTCCCGATAAGGGTACACCACTACATGAGGGGATACTGTTATGGTTTCTTCTTCCTTGTTCTTTATGGTCACTGTCAATTCTTTACTTGTGCCGGGCTGCAGTTGCAGGTGTCCGTAACGAGGTGATATCTCAAGTTTTGTGAATTCTTCAGTATCAAATGCCTCTCTCGTCGGGGGCATTTCCATTACGACGTCCTGGCCTGATGCAAGTCCTGCGAACAGGCTAATTAGCAGCATTCCGGTTACGGTATATATTAAATGCTTTTTCATTATCCTAAACTCCTTATTGATAATAATTTTTCACAACATTTGTCTATTTATAGACAAGATATTATAT
>PYCK01000168.1 GCA_009649835.1 Candidatus Methanocomedens sp.
ATGTTCAGGGGACAGGAGAAGATAACAGTCCGGCTTGTGCTTGAGAAGGCACCTGTACCCACAGCCCCGGCAGTGCGGTCCATCCCGCAGGTCCAGCCCATACCGTCCCCGGCCAGCCTGCCCTAGAGCTCCTCACTGGTGGGTGCACTCCACAGGTCTTTCCCTGCTGACCAGTACAGCACCCAGTAATATAAGTGCCCCGCCTGCCAGCATGGATGTGGTGATAGGTTCGCTGAGGATGAGGTAGGCGAAGACCACGGCACTGGCCGGCTCCAGCAGTGCTACGATGCTGGCGTTTTGTGCCCTGACCTGCATGAGGCCGCTAAGATAGAGCACCAGGGCCAGGGCAGTAGATATGAGGCCGAACAGGACAAGTACGACCAGGTTGTCCAGCAGTATTTTTGGGGTGATAGCAACCGAATACGGGGAGAAGATCAGCAAGGTTATGAGCAGGGCCCATGTACCCTGGGTCGTGCCTGTGTAGTAGTCCTTCAGGTACCTTGAGGTAATTATCATACCGCCGTATAACAGGCCTGACACCAGTCCGGCGGCAAGCCCGATGAGGTGGGTGTGATCCACATCCTGGAAAAGTGTATCTGGCCGGATGACCAGGATGACCCCGATAATAGATATGGCCAGTGCAAAGATGCTCCTGCGGTTAATGTACTCTTTAAGCAGGAAGGGGGAGAGCAGGATGACGTAGACAGGGGCTGTGTAGAGCAGCAGTGCTGCAATTGAGACTGATGTATATTTTACCGATAAGAAGTAGGAGAGCATGGTGCCTGCCTGCATCAGGCCCAGCAGGAGGATATACTGTTTTTTTTGGCCGAGCCGAAGTTCGCTGAGGCGGCGGCAGCATGCGAAGAATAGAGCAATGGCAACAAGACCGAACAGAAGCCGGTAGAAGATGATAGAGCCAAGGGGCATCTGGGTGGTAAGTTTTACGAAGATACCGATGAGACCGAACAGGACGGCGGCAGTGGCGATCTGGATGTAGCCTTTGAGATGTGGGGGGAGCATGTGGAATTATAAGATAGTAATCATATAGATATTTAACACCTTAGAGGTTGTCCAGTAATTCAAAATCCAACGAAAAAAAGCAAGAGATTTGCTACTGAAAGTAATTGTTGGACTGCCTCCATGCATTATAAACATAAGGAGGAAATATCATGAAAGTTATCGCGTTTAATGGGAGTCCAAGAAAAAAAGGGAATACTGCAATGCTTATCAATAGTGTGTTTGATGAGTTGCAAAAAGAAGGAATAGAAACTGAATTTCTCCAACTTGGTGGTAAGGATATCAAAGGTTGTCTTGGATGTATGAAATGTTTCGAGTTACAAAATAATACATGCGTCACAAGAAAAGATGACATCTTTAATGAATATTTTCAGAAAATGATCGAGGCAGATGGAATCATAATTGGTTCACCGACATACTTTTCAAATGTAAGTTCTGAAGTTAAAGCATTAATTGATAGAGCGGGCCTTGTCTCAATTGCAAATGGTTATTTGATTAAACATAAGGTCGGTGCTGCAGTTGTTGCTGTTCGAAGAGCAGGTGCAACAGATGCTTTTGATGCTATTAACAAATTCTTTTTAATAAATCAAGTTATTGTTCCCGGATCTATATATTGGAATATGGGGTTCGGATTTAATGAGGAAGAAGTCAGAGATGATGAAGAAGGCATGAATACCATGAAGGTTTTAGGCGAAAATATGGCATGGCTCTTAAAAAAAATAATGAATAACAAATAAATCAAGCGGACGTGAAAAGATGCGCCGCTTATTAAAATGTTCAAAGATTTTATAAAGACTGTTTTACAATATACACATGTGGAAAACATCTCAAAAATACTGGAAAAAGAACCTGACATCCTCTTTGCCTACCTTTTCGGGTCACATGCAAAGAACACAATGCACAAAAAAAGCGATATAGACATTGCCGTTTATTTAAAGGACCCATCCCTCTTAGAAGAGGACCCCCTATATCCTTCCAGACTTGCAATAAAGATTGAAAAGGCACTATCTGAAAAAAAAGTGGTAGACCTCAGGATCCTTAACGGCTCTACCATCAGGTTTAAAAGTCAGGTAATAAAACATGGAAAACTTATCTATTCAAGGGACGAGAAAAAACGCATAGAATTTGAAACATCGTCCCTTACACAATATTATGATTTCAAACCATATTACGAAGTATATGATACAGCAAGGAAGGCCAGGCTTGGAATATGATAAGCAGTGACGTGATTAATGCAAAGATTGATCTGGTGGACCAGAACATCCGCCTCCTCGAAGAACTGAAAGAACAGGGATATGAATCATTCTCTAAGAATTTCAGGGATGTCCAGGCTGCAAAACATTGTCTGCAGGAATCAATTGAAGCATGTCTTGACATAGGCAACCATATAATAGCTGAAAAGGGTTTCCGCAGAGGCGAGGACTACAAGGATATATTCAGCGTCATTGAAGAGGAGGGAATTATCGATACCGGACTGTCTGCCAGATTGCAGGAAATGGCACAATTCAGAAATCTTTTGGTTCACCTGTACGGCAGGATCGATACGAGAAGGCTTTTCATCATCATGTCCAAAGACCTCACAGACGTTGAGGAATTTATAAAAAGCATTCTAAGTTATATCTCGTAAAAAAAATTGGGACCAGTCACAATTTGGGGCACAAAAAATTATAGCCATAAGGTAGCCGGGCCAGCTCCTGATATTATGATATATTGAAATTACCTGAACTGCTCCCGGGTCTTTGAAATATCCATATATTCTACTGGCCTTCCACAAGCGACATATCCATGATAGTCTCAACCTTATCTCATATGTGGATGTGCTCTCCTTGTAGAACCGCCCTGCGGGCATACATACTATCAGCCATATATCACAACCCATTCAAAGGCAGTTATCCTTCTCGATTAAGTAATATCCCCTGCATCCTACCCGCCCATCTGGCAATCAGTAAGGCATATAGGTGCCGCCGGATTTATTATCCTTGAACCACAAATACACACCAATCCACTATAAACCCACATATAAGGAAACACCACACCATGTTCTTAACCTTACTGGCCCTGTTCGTAATAGTACCCTTTGTAGAACTCTACATACTCATCGAACTCGGGAAAAGCATCGGAGCCTTACCTACCCTGGGCATTGTAGTCATAACAGGCATAGCCGGGGCCGCCCTGGCAAAGCAGCAGGGACTGGGTGTATGGCAGCGCATCCGGACCGAACTATCCTACGGACACATGCCCGGGGATGTCCTGTTCGACGGCATGCTCGTGCTCATAGGTTCGGTCCTGCTGCTCACACCAGGTATACTGACCGATATTACAGGGTTCATATTACTGATACCACCCGGCAGGTTCATAGTGAAAAAGTACGTAAAAGCCTGGGTCGACAAAAAGCTGCAATCCGGTCAGATGACATATTACACGCATACAGGATTTGATGAATATTGAACGCAATGTAAGTTATTAAGTATAAAGAGTACCACTATAAGGCATCATCATTCACGATTATTCATCATTGGAGGAAACATATAATTGAAACAACCTTCCGTTAACATCGGCATCGTGGGCCATGTTGACCACGGCAAGACAACCCTTGTAAGTGCCCTGTCCGGCGTATGGACAGATAAGCACAGCGAGGAGATAAAGCGCGGCATTTCCATTCGTTTAGGCTATGCAGATGCCACCTTCATGAAATGCCCTAAATGCCCGCATCCCGACAGTTATACGGTTGCCAAAAAATGTGAGCACTGCGGTAAAAATACAGAACCAGTCAGGACCATATCATTTGTAGACTCACCCGGACACGAGACCCTGATGGCTACAATGCTCTCAGGTGCTGCCATAATGAACGGTGCTGTCCTGGTAATTGCAGCCAATGAACAATGCCCGCAACCCCAGACCAAGGAACACCTGATGGCACTGGACATAATCGGGATCAATAACATCGTAATAGTCCAGAATAAGATCGACCTTGTAAGCAAGGACGATGTGATAGAGAACTACCATCAGATACTGGATTTCGTAAAAGGTACAGTGGCAGAAGGTGCGCCTGTCATTCCCATTTCTGCCCAGCAGAGTGTTAATATGGACATCCTGATACAGGCTATAGAAGAACATATCCCTGCCCCGGAACAGATACTGGATAAACCTGCCAGGATGCTCATTGCCCGTTCCTTTGACGTTAATAAACCAGGCTCCAAACCCGGCAAGATAACAGGTGGCGTTATAGGCGGGACCCTGAGTTTGGGAACCCTTAAGTCCGGTGATAATATTGAAATAAGACCTGGCCGGAAGGTAGAATCGGGAGGGACAGTCAGGTGGGAATCCATCCTGACCACTATTATCAACATTATGGCAGGTAGTGAAAAAGTAGAAGAGGCCACGCCAGGCGGTCTGGTAGGCGTAGGAACCAAACTTGATCCATCGATCACAAAAAGTGATAGTCTTGTAGGTCAAGTGGCAGGCAAGCCTGATACCCTGCCCCCCACGCGGGATAAATTCCTCATGAAAGTAAGGTTATTAGAACGTGTTGTAGGTTCAGCCGATGAACTGGTAATAGAACCTATTCATTCCAATGAACCACTTATGCTCAATATAGGCACTGCCACCACAGTTGGCGTAGCGACCAGTGTACGCAAGGATATTGTTGAGGTCAAACTGAAAAGACCGGTCTGTGCAGATTTTGAAGACAATGTGGCGATCAGCAGAAGGGTCGGTGCCAGGTGGAGACTCATCGGTTCCGGTATCATAAATGAATGAATCTGATGATATAATATGAAAGTTATAATAGATACTAATGCATTCATGGTCCCGGTCCAGTTCGGTCTGGATATCTTCAAGGAACTTGGGCGTCTTGGTTTCAAGGATTTTATTGTTCCTTCATCAGTGACCAGGGAACTGAATGGTATAAAAAAGTTTGCCAGGGGTAAGGATAAAATGTCTGCGAACGTTGGTATCGGACTGGCCCGGGAGTGCAGTGAGATCATTACAGAAGGGAATGCAGATGATGCGATAGTGGAATTAGCCATGGAAGAGAAGGCAGCGGTTTTTACCAATGATGCAGAACTTAAGAAAAGATTATGTAGTAAGGACATCACAATAGTGTACTTACGTGGAAAGGATCATCTTGAAATAATGTAAGATGTTCGTTGTGATAAATATTTTAGATTCATAAACACATTAACTATAGAAATCAGAGGATTATTGAATGTACAATAAGGTGAGACTGGCAGATACCGTACGTATTGCTCCTGAACTGCTGGGGGATGATGTGACAAATGCAGTCCGGATTGCTTTGATCGATAAGTTAGAAGGGGAGATTGATAAGACCTTAGGTGCCATTGTTGCCATTATAGACGTGGTTGAAGTAGGTGACGGTCACATTCTTGCTGGTGATGGTGCAGTTTATTATGATGCTACTTTTGACGCTATAGTTTTTAAGCTTGAACTGCAGGAGATCATAGAAGGCAGTGTTGTTGAGATTGTTGAGTTCGGCTCTTTTATAGGTATAGGACCCATGGACGGGCTTGTCCATGTGAGCCAGATAACTGATGAATATATTTCATTTGATTCCAAGAATGCCCGTCTTGTAACAAAGGAAAGCAACAGGTCACTATCTGAAGGAGACTATGTGCGTGCCAGGGTCGTTGCATTAAGCATTAATGAACGTGAGCCGCGGGACAGTAAGATCGGCCTGACCATGCGGCAGCCTGCACTTGGAAGAATCGAGTGGATCAAAGAGAACATGATGGACAAAGAGAAAGAAGAGTCTGCGGAGGCTAAGTAGACTTGACTGAACAAGCCTGCCGTGAGTGCCACAGGATTGTAACTGGCTCTACCTGTAGCGTTTGTGGTTCCAATTCATTAAGCACTGACTGGAGTGGATTTGTGGTGATCATTGATCCATCCCGTTCCTGCATTGCTAAAAAGCTTAATATCGACATTCGCGGAAAATATGTGCTGAAGGTACGGTAGTGACTATATGCCCGAAACCATCCTTGGCAAGAGGTTCTGCCTTCCTGATGCTATGCGTAGCGAGATGCGTAAGCAGTTCGGGATCCTGTATCGCGGGGATGAGGTAGATACTACCAGACAGATGCTCGCTGATATGGGCAGCCCTGCCAAACTTATTGCCATAGGAGATATTTCCACTTTCAACCTGCTCCAGTGTGGGACAGTGCCAGATATATCTGTTATCGATGAAAAAACACACAGGGAGCCTGCTGGTGTGGACATAATCAAAGCTATCAGGCACTCGAATTTTACTGAAGTGGATGTTACCAACCCGCCAAGCTTCGTAGAACCCGAACTGGTATCGGCTTTATCTGATGCAATGGATGCGGATGTCCCGGTGCAGATCATGGTCCACGGTGAGGAAGATCTGGCAGCACTACCGGCTATAGTGCTTGCACCCGTATCATCGGTAGTGATCTACGGGTTGCCTGATGAAGGAGGCATTATGGTCACTGTCACACCTGGGGTCAAGGACAGGATATATGACATGCTTGATAAGATGAAGTGTGATTAAAGATATAAACCATTGAAGATTAAAGGACAGAAAAATACATATTTCATAATAGGATTAAGGAAAGCAAGATCTTGATGATATCGAAACGGAGGATTCAATTTGGAGATTAATATTACAAAAGACTGGGATAACCCATTATTAGACCGTAAAGAGATTACGTTCAATATATCCCATAGTGGTGAAACCCCTTCAAGGGATGAGATTAAGAATAAATTGGTTGCACAGCTCAACTCCCGGCATGAACTGGTGATCGTTGATAAGATCAGGACAGAATATGGCACCCAGAATACCTATGGATATGCAAAAATATATTCAGATGTGGACAGGGCAAACGAAATAGAGAATAAATATGTCCTGAAACGAAACGAGCCAAAACCTGTTGAAGAGACCGAGGAGGAAGCTGTTGCTGAAGAACCGGTAGAAAAAGCTGCATCTGAAGAACCGGTAGAAGAAGCAGCAAGCGAAGAACCGGTAGAAGAAGCAGCAAGCGAAGAACCGGCAGAAGAAGCAGCAAGCGAAGAACCGGTGGAAGAAGAACCCGTTGAGTAAAATTAGATAAGGTGATCACAATGGCTGTACATAATTATTACGAGGTTTCAGATAATTCGATAAAGAGGTTAAGACAGTCCTGTCCCCGCTGCGGTGACGGGTTCTTTCTTGCCGATCATAAGGACAGACTGACCTGCGGAAAGTGCAATTATACTGAGTTTAAAAAATAATTGCACATTTTTTTTTACACTGATTTTATTATTTAGTATAGTTTCCAGTGAAAACAAAGGGCACATCCGGGCAGGTCATGTTTATGACAGCCTTTTTGTTATTTCGTCTGCACTGTACCGCAGTGTGATTATGCGGCTTCTGCCCCTGGTACCTTTCCCTGTGAAACTGGCATTTATTAATTTTAAGGCTGATAGTTTTTCCAGGGTCTCGTAATACCTGGTATAACCAAGGCCTGTTTTATCGTGGAACTCATTATACAATTCACCTGTGTTAATCTCGGTGTGCTTGCAAATAAGTTCCAGCAGGGTTTTTTCTTCATTTTTTAATGACTTTAACAGGTATGTGAGGTGCACCAGCTTTGAGGTATTGTAGGCTTTGTCCACATCTTCAACTTCGATGGTCCTGGATGCCTGCCTTTCTGCATTTAGACCTGAGCGCTTGAACAGGTCAATACCTACCCTCAGATCGCCAAGCAATTCAGTATATTCCACAACTTTTTCCAGCACATCGGTGCCAACCACATCATTGTAGAACCCCAGTTTATTCCTGTTTTTAAGGATGTCCCGTATCTCATCGCCTGTATATCTGGGGAACTTTATCTCTTCTGCCAGGAGGACTGATTCCACTTTCGGATCAAAATGAAATCCCATGCCGGTATCGCTTAATATATTGATCACACCTATGCGGGCACCGGGATTTGTTTCATGGGCACGCAGCAGTGAATATAGCACCTTGTCATGTTCACCCTCATGCATCAGGTAGTTGATATCATCCAGGACAACCACCAGTATTTTTTCTTCATCTGCCAGGTGCATGGTGATTTTTTCATTGATCTTCTGGAATGAGACACCTGAGGACGGCGGGGCTATATTGAACAGTTTTTTGTATATCCGGGAGTAGACAGTAAACCGGGTGGAATTGGTCTGGCAGTTGACATGGACGGGAACTACCTTTGATGTGGATTTCTCGATCTCTTCGATTAGTTTGTGTATTGCCGTGGTCTTGCCAGTGCCTGGAGGACCTATACAAAAGGCATTGACGGGTCTTGCGCCGCGCATGGCAGGCCGGACACAGTACATGAGTGCCTGCATCTGGGATTCACGGTGGGCGAAGTATTCAGGGATGTGGTCAAGCTCGAATAGGTCCGGGTCCTTGAAAAGTGTCTCGTCCCACATCAGAAGGTCTTTGTTCATATCACTAACTTTCCGGTTAAATTTTTGTTTGTTATATAATCCATATTGATATATAAATTTGTTATTAATCAGTTTGCGGGAAAGGTTCGTTTTCTCTATTTTTTAAGCGCACAGCGATATTTCATGCACATTCTGCGAAACGTATATATTATGATAATATAATTATGAGAAGGCTTCAGCGCGGGCTGGTAGCTTAGTCAGGCAGAGCGATGGACTCTTAATCCATCGGCCAGGGGTTCAAATCCCTTCCAGCCCGCCATATTCCTTATTTTTTTTCAACGTATAGGAAAGTATATACTTTCCTGTAGGCTTAGAAAATGCGAAAAAAGTGAGCATTTTCGTGATAAGCAAACCAGAGCTAAACAAAAAATCCAAATGGGGCTGCGCGGATTCAAACCGCGCTCCATGCGCCCAAAGGCTCAAGGACCGGCCAGGCTACCCTACTACCCTACTGTCCCGCAATGAACTATATCAAATATCCCCTACCACCCCATGTCACATCTGGCACTTTTTTTAAGTAGTATAAGGTCAATAATCTTGTATTTGGAAGATATTATCACTGAAATGGAGAGTGGCCATGGTGAAGAGCATACATGTTGCTATTGCAATTGTCTGTATGGCAGTAGTGCTGGCAGTAAT
>PYCK01000169.1 GCA_009649835.1 Candidatus Methanocomedens sp.
CTATAATGGCGATATGTAATCCCCATATTCCTCTTGTGCTGCGATCAATCTCTGTCTTTGCTCCTCCAGCACCTCAAACAATATCTGTGGTGTATCAGCCACTTTTGTCTTGTAGAACTCCTGGATTCGCTCGATCTTAGCAAGATTTTCAGTTATACGCACAGAGAATTGATTAATATAATTCTCTTTTGGATAGTCTTTAGAAAGCACTTCCCTAAACAGCCCTTTAAGGTCTTCATATTTTGGTATGAATCCGGTAGGCGTTTCTATCGCTTCAACTTCGTGATGTGAACGCAGTTCCATCCATTTAAGCCAGACCGCCTTATCTGCTATATCATTTGTGTAATTCCCTTTTGCATCTTTCAGGAAATAATTAACACAGTATATAGATGGCGGATTATTCAATTTAGCACCAAAATCCAGATGACTTTCTATGTATCTTCCGATAGGGATCGAAAGGAAATCCAGGTTTGACATAGGATTGATCTTCCTGACACCTTCTTTTCCCAGTGTAGCAGCGGTAGTCTCTGATTCCAGTGCGGCGCCCATGGTAACAACACCATGCACCCAATCAAAGGATTCCTCAACAGGTACTTTTGTGTCCGAATCCCGTCCGCCATATATTATCCCACCTACCAGCACACCATCAGGATCACTGAGTTTCGGATCCACATTCCCTAATAGTTTCAGGTCAAGCGTGAACCTGGCATTCGGATGTGAAGATGACAAAATATTACCATTTTCGTCTTTCTTTCCAGGCGTCCATTCCCCTGAATAATTTAACCCCTTTTCCGGCTCATCTGCATCTTTACCTATCCAGTGAAGGCCTTTCTCCTCAGTGACCAGCACATTCGAGAATATTACCTCGCCCGGACTGTGGAGCGCCTTCCAGATCAGTGGGTCGTCTACGGAGTTTACGCCCTGTATTATCCCAAACATGCCATTCTCAGGATTGACCGCGTGTATTGCACCATCCATATTCCTGAGATAGGCGATATCATCACCGACAATAGACTCTCCTGGCAGCATGGATGTAGATGTCTTACCACAGAGCGAAGGAAATGCACCTGTAAAATAAGTTACCCGTTCGGAAGGTCCGACCACACCCATAATGAACATGTGCTCGGTCAGCCAGCCTTCTTTTGAGGCTCTGTTTATCGCAGGACGCATTGCTAACTTCTTAAGCCCTATTGTATTGCCGCCGTACTGCGTATTCAGGCTAAATACTGTTTCGTCTTCAAGGTCAATATAAACCCGGCGTTTTTCAATGTTCCTGGATGTATTCCTTTCGTCCAGCTCTCCTGCGGAATGTACAAACTTTAAAAACCGTGCAGATTGTCCCAGTCTTACGAACTCTTCGTATCCCTGCCTGTACAACAGATCCTCTGAGTGTGCAACATAACCGGAATCGGTAAGTTGAACTGCTGGTATTGAGAATTGTGAATTGAGCGGTCCCAGACAGAAGAATCGCACGAATAACTGCTTCCCCTGCATAATGTCTTTCAGAATCGGTTGAATTTCGTTGAGCCCTTCCTCCCTGTCCATCGCATTAATATTAGGTCCTAACTCAACACCAGGCGGTAAAAGATACTTGGAATTATCTTTATCTCTTGCCTGGTCGTAATAGCCGTCAAAATGGACTGTATGTCCTTCTACAGCAAGCTCCTCTTCCTCGCCTGCTGCTATTGACTCCTGCCTGACGTACTGCAAATCCTCAGGTGAATCTGTACAGATAAATATTTTATCCGGATTGCAAAGCTCAATATATGTAGCAATAAATTGATGGAGTTTGGGATTATCTATTTTGATAAGTTTCTGGTAATTTTCCTCGCCCAACCTCTCTTGTAATGTATCCATTGTTCCTTTTCCTCCTACTGTTCCACTTTGCTTTTTTTCTACCGTTTTCATCTTCGAAAACCAGTTTAAATAAAAATACATTACTATTAAATATATCGTTATATATCGTTACTTAATTGCGAAACCGGAAGAGAATTGGCTTTATCCTGAATTAGGATACTGATTATATGACATTATAAGACAATAAAATCACTAAAAACATTCAAATTAAACAATAAATGATCCTTGCACCGATTACCAGCAGGATGATGCCAAATACCTTCAAAACAGTTCTTGATTCCATATAATCGGCCATGGTCAGGGAACCAACCTGGGCACCGATAAATGCAGCCACTCCTGCAAATAACATAAATGACACATCAATTGTACCAGTACCAATATGACCCAGCAGTCCTGAAAGTGATGTGAACAGGACGAATACTGCAGAGGTAGCTGATGCTTTTTTTGCTTCGAGTCCCATCATCAGAAATAATGGCACAACAAAAGTACCTCCGCCAAGTCCCAGCAGACCGACTGTAAATCCTATGACCATTCCGGCTGGTATGCCGATCATTGCTGATCGTCCGGACGATACCGTTTTACCGGACTCGATTGGCAGTAACATCCTGATACCGGCAATTACCATGATAACCGAGAATATACAAAGGATCAGGTTATCGTCCAGTAACCCTGAAAAATATGCACCAATGGGAGCAAAAAGCACTGATGTTACAATGAATGGCAATGCCATCTGCATGGCAATCATCTTTCTCCTGTGATATGTAAGTGATGCTGAACTTGTGGTTATGCAGTTGAGAAAAAGTGCGGTGGGAATGGCAATATCCAGGTCTATTCCCAGCCAATAGAACAGGGGTACATAGATGATCGCTCCACCCAGACCTACTATGGAAAAAATAAAAGCAACAACCAGAACGATCAATATAATAAAAACCAGTTCCATGATTAATGTCCCGTGATCTAGGTTATTGATCAAAAACCCCTAATAATTCTTCAATCTGACTGGCTGTAGTATCCATTTTCATATGTATCGGGACCAACATGATCTAACTCTCTATCAAAATATTCTTTTTTATTAGCAATTTTTCTCCATTTAGTCCATCTACTCATTTTCTAACTCCATAGGTTTTATTGGATAAATTCATAAAGATTACTTTATTGTAAATATTTTAATTCATAAATTCAGCATCTCCAAACCCTTTATAAGCTGTTTAAAGATTATGCGCACCCGTGGTTCCTATCCTGCTGCTGCCGACTGGCCCGAATTCCAGTAGAGCGCTACCGTCCCCCAGCGCAAATACGGTATCCCCCAGCATGGCCATACTGGCCATTCCACCTGCGGCTTCCACTGCTTCAATGGCATCTGCAACTCCTGGACTGACAAGCCCGGTCTCAAAGGCAAAATCCCTTGAAAGGGACATGAAATGCTCAAGCCCTGGCCGTTTGAGCAGTGCCTTCAATGCCTGTTGGCCCAGTATATTGATCCTCTCCATGGTTTTCTCATCATCCAGCACCGATGAGGTTGATATCTCACCCAGGCAGACCCATGACACTTCCATGGCATCTACTGGCACCTTTTTGACCGCACCCACCCCGGGTGCCCCTGCTGCTGTCCTGATAACCAGCCCGCCGGTATACTGTCCTGCCACGTCCCCCATCCCTGTCCGGTTCACCACTTCCGCAGAATGAGCCACAACAGCCGCCTGTTCCATAGTAAGGCCCTGCCCATGGTCGGCATTTACTGCCAGGGCAGTTGCCAGCGCAGCCGCACCGCTCACCCCGAAACCATAACCCAGAGGAACATCTGCCGCAAGGTCAACGACCAGCCTGGAATGCCTGATACCTTGCAGTGATTCGATAACATATTCAACAGTGGGCAGGTCTATCTGCTCACCATTTAGCCTTATAAGCGCCCCTGAACCTGTAATATCGGGTGTACCTGGTGTACTGGTTGTACCGATTGTACCTGTTGTAACGGTTGTTACTCTTGCCGTCACTCCTGCTTCAAGACACAGCCCGCAGCCAACCGAGCCGGCCTTAACAGGGTCAGGGTCGGGCTTTGCTGCAAAAAAACCAGTGATATGAGCCGGCGCAAATGCCGTTGCAGTCATCCATTTACCTCTGTGAACCTGTCAAGAACAGCCCCCGCAATGACCTGTTTATCCCCTGTTACCGGACCTGTCTCACCGCCTGAACTATCCAGGATATGGACAGTATTATCCCAGGTACCCATTCCGCCCTTTCCCACATCATTGGCTACTACCATTGAAAGACCATACTTTGCCATCAATTCCTTTGCGCTTGCAATAAGCCCGTCCCTGTCCACATTGGCTTCGGCCTTGAAACCGATAATATCCAGTTCAGGATACTTTTCCCTGACCTTTTGCGTCAGCTTTGGGGCAGGTCGAAGAGTTAGGATGAGTGCTTCCTGGCCCGACTTGATCTTATGGTCCACAGGCTCAACAGTATAATCTGAAATTGCCGCAGAACTAATGAAAAGGTCGCAGCCCTTTTTGATCTCATCCAGCACACTGCGGATCATGTCCTTTGCTGACACCGCCTCAACTTCGGTTATGCCGTACAGCCCCTTGGGCCCGGGATGCACCAGTGTCACATCCGCACCCCTGCGGTATGCCTCCCTGGCCAGTTCCACACCAGTTCGGCCAGATGAGCGGTTGGTAAGCACCCTGATGGCATCGATACGTTCCATTGTCCCGCCGCCTGTGATCACCACCTTCCTGCCACCCAGGCTGCCGTCTCCCAGTATTCGCTGCACCTCCAGTACTATATCCTCATTAGCTGCTATTTTGGCGGTCTTTTCATCGATGAGCGGGTCCATGAGCAGTACTCCCATGCCTTTTAGTCTCTCGATGTTTTCCCGTACTGCCAGGTGATTATACATTGAACCGTGCATTGCAGGTACAACAAGCACAGGTATGCCGCTGCCCATGGCTGTGGTAGCGAAGGTAGTAGGCGGGGTATCGTCGATACCAAGTGCCATTTTGCTGCTAGTATTGGCAGTACACGGCGCTACCAGCAGCAGGTCGGCAGTACCTTCCTCGCCGCAGTACTCCACATGTTCCACTGCACCTGTAATCCTTGTCATGACAGGGTGTCCGGTGGCGTAATGCAGTGCATCCGGATGGATTATTCCCTGTGCGGCCTGGCTCATCACCGCCCTGACAGTAGCACCGTGGCGCACAAGTTCCCTTGCCAGTTCGATGGTGCGTACCGCGGCAATGCTGCCCGTGACTGCCAGTACTATAGTCCTGTTCTTCAAGGTGGCGGATGAAGTACCGGTCAGTAGAAGGGTTGGGTGTTTGTTCATAGTCATCACCTGATCTGGGTGGTTGTTCACTATAGGAAATTATAAACGCATTTCGATATCGATATAGGTAATTTTCTTAGTTTCAATCAAATTTTTTGACAGGATTTACAGGATATACAGGATTGGATCATATCCTGTCAATCCTGTCTGAAATTTCCATTTTCTTGATAGATATCACTTGACTTAAGTGGTTGTTAATAGATATCACCTGATTTGTCTGGTTGACTATTCAATGTTTTGATGACAACCTATCAAAGATGGTCAGCCTCACTCATCTGACCCGTTGTTATCCTCCATACCCCGGCAGATCAGAAAACCCCGGGCACGCTCTGTATACCGGTATTCATTGACCTTGTTCCAGAACCGTTTGGAATGGTCGGGATATACCAGGTGTGTCATCTCGTGCATGATCAAATAATCCAGTACCCATTTGGGCATATCTGCCAGCTTGTGGGAGATGCGGATGGTGCCCTTTGCCGGAGTACAGCTTCCACTTCTGGTATTTTGGTTCGTTACGTACCTGATGGAATTTACACTAAGCTGGCCACCGAAATACTTGTTATTGAAATCATTGAATCGCTTTTGGAGATATTGGTCATCATTGAGTTCTTTTCTTAAGCTTTTTTTCTCTACCTTTGCTTTTATTTTTTCTATCCACTGCGCCTCTTCCTGTTTGCTCAATCCGGCGGGCAGATAGATTTTTAGTTTATTTCCATCCTGTCTTGCCTGGATAGTTTTCTTACGCCGGGCGCTTCGGATTATTTCAACGGTAGGCTCTTTGTCAGTCATGGTAATGGCCAGATATTTTTATACTTTTTGAACTTACCCAAAAATAACCAGGAACAGCCATGCAGGAATAAAAAATATATTATCCTGCATTTTTAACAGATCCTTTGTTACTACAATCCCGTATTTCGGTTTAAACTGTTCCATAAATCTTATAACACCTTTTAATTCCTTCAATGCTACTTTATTTTTGAATTTTACTTCAATGGGAATATTCCCATGGATGAAATCAACTTCATACTTATCTTTCCAATAAAATAACTTGGTGTTAAGTACATATT
>PYCK01000170.1 GCA_009649835.1 Candidatus Methanocomedens sp.
GAAATGATGGTGTTCAAGGACTTGCTGAAGGAAACGATTGAGGTCGATTTTAAGTTGCAGGTGGGAAAATGATAACTGTTCAGGTAAAAACATTTTATGTTCACTGACTATTGCTGATTATTTACCCAAATAGAATTTTCGTTTATCTTCATCAAATTTCTCGATAGCATATCTTAGCATAGTTCTTGGCATTTCAAGGTAGTGTTTTTGTAGGAATTCTTCTTCTATTGTGAGATCCCTTTTGCCAACTTCTCTCAACATCCAGCCAACTGCTTTATGGATGAGGTCATGCTCGTCGAATAAAAGAATTTCTGATATCTTCAACGCATCTTCAAATGTGTTGGTTTTTATGAAAGTAAATGTTGAGAGTATTGATATTCTTCGCTCCCACAGGTTGTCTGAGCTTGCCAATCTGTATAATATTGATCTGTCTTTATCCAGTAGAAAATGCCCTAGAATATGTGGTGCTGAGCTGTCAACAAGATCCCAATTGTTCACATTTTTTATATTATCCACATAAAAATCAACGATTTCCTGTTTTCCCCTGTAGTCCTCTTTGTTGTATTTGAGGACCAGTATGAATAAAGAGGTCAATCTATATTCATGGATACTGCTTTCCAGCAACTGGCCGATGTCATCAAATGCGAGACCTGAATACCTTTTTGCGATCTTACGCTGCTCAGGAACTTTGATACCAAGAAAGATGTCGCCTTCGCCATATTCACCATTTCCGGTCTTGAAAAATCTTGATAAGACCCTGGCTTTTTCGGGGTCAGCTAATTGTTGAAGTTCGTCTTTAATATTTTCCAGCTCTTTGGTCATATTGGCTGAATATATTTTAAAGTATAAATGTGTTTTTTTATAAGTTGTTCACAGGCAGTTCGTCCAGCACCTGCCTCATGCTCTTATGGTACTCATCGAAGGCACCCCGGCCCTTATTTGTGAGATGGAACATGGTGTGGGGCCTTCTGCCCATAAAGTTTTTCTCAACTTCAATATACCCTGCGTCCTCCCCCTTACCAAATAGCAATATTACTTTCACCCCGCTAGGAGACAAGTTATATCAGGCTTATGCCATATTGGAGATCACAATTAAAAGGACCTAACGGCAAAATAATCAGTAATTTTCGGTATGAATATGCACCAAACACTCCAGAAATACTTTGGCTATACAGAATTCCGTCCACACCAGGAAGACATTATCAGGGATGTAGTGGATAAGAAAGACACTTTTGTGTTAATGCCTACCGGCGGCGGGAAATCGTTATGTTACCAGCTTCCCGCACTCCTGATGGAAGGCCTGAGTGTGGTCATCTCACCGCTGATATCGCTGATGAAAGACCAGGTGGACAGTTTAAGATCAAATGGCATAGCAGCCGCATATCTCAATAGCACCCAGTCAATTGCAGAAGCTGAAAAAATTACGACTGCGATCATGGATGGACAGATCAAGATCCTTTATATGGCACCCGAGCGGCTTTTAATGTCCCAGACCCTTAAATTGCTGGAGGATGCGAAGGTCAGCCTGTTCGCAGTTGATGAGGCACACTGCATCTCTGAATGGGGGCATGATTTCAGGCCAGAGTACAGGAGGATCAGGACATTGAGGTCAAGATTCCCGCACGTTCCCATAATTGCCCTGACAGCAACAGCCACTACAAAAGTACAGGAGGATATCACAGGCCAGCTAAACCTGGCTGGCTGCAATACATATATGGCAAGCTTTGATAGGCCCAACCTTCTCTACCAGGTCTGGCCCAAGCAGGATGCGTACGGTCAATTACTTGAGTATCTGGGAAAGTGCAGGGGCAATTCCGGTATAATCTATTGCCAGAGCCGGAATACCGTGGATACACTAACAAAAAAGCTCCAACGAAGCGCGTTCAGGGCCCTGCCATACCATGCCGGCCTGTCCGACATCCAGCGGGCCAGGAACCAGGAAAGTTTCATAAAGGACGATACCGACATCATTGTTGCCACTATTGCCTTCGGTATGGGGATCGATAAACCCAATGTGCGTTTTGTCATACACTATGACCTGCCCAAAAACCTTGAAGGCTACTACCAGGAAACCGGCAGGGGAGGACGGGACGGATTGGCTTGTGACTGCATCCTGTTCTTTAGCCATGGAGACCGTTATAAGATAGAGTATTTCATCAACAAGAAGAACAGCAAAAAGGAGCAGGACATTGCATTGGCCCAGCTCAGGGCAATGACAGATTACTGCGAGAGCAGTACCTGCCGTCGTAGGGTATTGCTAAGTTATTTTGGTGAAGATATGGGTGAAAAAAATTGTGGTAAGTGTGATGTCTGCATCTCACCCAGGGAAACCTTTGACGGCACCGGAGCTGCACAAAAGCTTCTGGTATGTGTGGAAGAACTTGACCAGCGGTTCGGAATGAATCATGTGATCGATGTCCTGATCGGGTCAAAGAATAAGAGAATAATTACTAAAGGCCATCATTTGCTGAAAAGTCATGGAGCAGGGCGCGATTATTCCAAAGCACAGTGGCAGGCCATTGCCAGGGAAATGATACAGCAGGGGGTGTTACGTGTTGAGGGTATCAGGTATCCGTTACTGACCTTGAACCATGATAGCAGGGAAATACTGGATGGAAACCAGGCGATCAGCTTAGTGAAACCGACAGAAGAGAGGCAGATAATACGCCAGCAAGAAAATATGTCTGCCGAAACCGGATTATTCGACAGGTTAAAACGGCTAAGGAAAACACTTGCTGACAGGAAGAACCTGCCGCCATATATCATATTTTCAGATACAAGCCTGGAACAGATGGCTTCGAACTTACCCGGGACACACCAGGAATTCTTGGACATAACAGGTGTGGGAGAGAATAAGTTGAAAAAATATGGTGATGCATTTTTAGCCGAGATCGCAGATCATATTGCAGGAAAGCCTGTGCAAAGCCCGAAATTACCCAAGGGTGTACAGGGGAGTATATCTGCCACGCAGCAGGAGACTCTTGACCTTCACAGGCAGGGTTTGACTATCCAGCAGATCGCCAACACCAGGAACCTTTCTGCCAGTACCATTATCACCCATATAGAGAAACTGATCCTGGCAGGCGAGATCGATTCTATAGATCAGTGGGTAGATACACATAAGCAGCAAGCTATCCAGAAGGCAATATCAGATGTTGGACCCGAATACCTGTCCCCTATCAAGGAGAAATTGGGTGATGATTGTATGTATAATGAGATTAAACTTGTGCGGGCTACTGTAATGGCAGCCGCATGCCAGGTTTAGGTTGTTGGAGTATCTCAATTCTTAATTTCTGTTTTTCCCAGGAACCTGTCTGCTGTTTTGGCCCCGCCGAACACATCCTCTCGCTGCCCCTTTTTATTAATGAACATTCCTAACAACACAAGCAGCAGACCGAATTCAGGATTGACCTGTACCACGATTCCTCCCAGAAACACCAAAAACATTGCAGCCATGCCCTTCATTGCACCTTTCCGGTATGATTCCAGTCTTGTGCGCCTGAATATGCGAATATCCCGCAGGGTTAAAAACGCCACCACTGCAAAGGCCGCCACAGAGATTGCAAAATAATACATGTTTCACTACCTTTTCTTATGCTGCAGGTATTCCTTGAGCATGGCAGGGAAGGACTTTGCTTCCACAAACCTTAATCCCAGTTGTTCCGCCCATTTCTGCACACCCATATCCGATGCCACTACAGCCGCATCAAGTTCCTTGGCCAGCAGCAACACATCAATATCAGGGCCGCTGTCCAGGATACCGTATCTGAGGGCCGTGCGGTATTTATCCCTGAACTTTCCCACAACACTACCAATGATATCACGTTCAATTTCTATCTCGATATTTTTTTTATCCTGTGCCTTTGACGTGAGAAATAAGCATTCGGTAGCACCTTCCCAGATGGCATTCTCAGCAATGCTCATACCTTTGTTAATACGACTTCGCATGTAATCCACGTATTCATAGAATATCTTTGAAGGTATCTTTACCTCGTAGCGGTCCGGCGTTTTTTTAACCAGCCAGGTATCGATCTTGGCGATCACTTCATCCTCGCAACCATTGTTCTTGATAAAACCATGCAGTTCATTATAGACAGACGGGTAGGGTATATAACAACTGAGCTCGTATGATAATCTGGCCTCTGCAATAATGTCCAGGATACTGTTAATCCCTTCACACAGTGTCTTGTATCCTTCCTTCTCCCTGGTTGCAGAATCTGTCAATGCACTGGTATCAAGCACAAATCGCTGTCGTAACATAATAGAACACTAAGTAATATATTGACAGTTGTAGATACTAAAGTTTTGCTATATCCACTTTCACAATCAATCATTCTTAAATATGGATACAGAAATATAGCAGTTCAATTCTGTAGATTATGGGATCGGTGCTATGTATAAGCAGGAATATGAAACAGTCGAGATTATTAACAGCAATGCCCGGTCATCAAGTTTTACTGCCGCGGTAGAAGAAACTGTAGAACTATTTGTGAATAATGCGCGTATAGCTTCCATCTTAACATCTCCCGGAAAGCTTGAACAACTGGCAGTTGGATATCTTGTATGTGAGGGTTTTGTCAGTGCTCCATCTGATATCCAGGATGTCAGGATTGATAGTGAAAACAGGATTTATGCTGAAATCACCCCAAACGACCATTTCGATATTAGGTTGGAGATCCGCTCATCAGGATGCGTAGGTGTTGACCGGGAGGATAATGAGGATGTCAAGGTGGAATCAGATAGTCATTTCCACCCTGATGTCATACAAGGTTCGCTTCACTACCTGGAATCTGAAATATACCAGCAAACCAGGGGCACCCATGCCGCTTGTATTATTGACAGGCAAGGTGGTTGCATTGCCTGTGCCATTGATGTGGGACGGCATAATGCTGTGGATAAGGCTATCGGACAGGCAATAATGGACGGTTTCAACCCTGGTGAGCACTTTATCCTGTCCACAGGACGACAGCCGGCTGGTATGGTAATGAAAGCAGCACGGGCAGGTATACCCCTGGTAGTGACAAAGGCTGCACCCTTAAATAGCGGCATAGAAGCTGCAAGGCGCACAGGTATTTGCCTTGTGGGGTTAGCAACTCCAGGCAGAATGATGGTTTTTTCGAATCAATGGCGTATTGATGGGTGTTGAACCTGATAATACGGGAAATATATCAAAAGGAGAAACAAATATGAAAGGACTGATCCCCGCCGCCGGTATGGGCACCAGGCTAAAACCATACACCAACGCCATCCCGAAAGAACTGCTGCCCGTAGGCGGCAAGGCCGTCATCGAACACGTTATCGATGCCTTCAGGGAGGCGGATATCACAGATATTACCATCGTAGTGGGCTGGAAGAAGAACGCCATACTGGACTACCTGGGTTCCGGACAGCGTATGGGTGTGAACCTGACTTACGTAGTGCAGGATGAGAGGCTGGGCCTTGCCAATGCCATATATGCCGGTCGTTATGTCGTGGGACACAGTACATTTGCTGTGATACTGGGCGATAATTTCTTTTATCCAAAGACCTTCCTGCGCGACCTCAAGGAGTTCCACCAGCAGCAAGGGGCCGATGTGACCCTGGGAGTAACAGACATCCAGGACACCACCCGCCACGGCATCATTGCATACCAGGGTATGGATGTGACTGATATTGTGGAAAAACCCAGCCCGGAAGATGCACCCAGTATGAAGGGGTCTGCGGGCATCTATATCATGAGTGCTGAAGTGTTCGATACCATCTGCCTTATTGAGCCCGGTGTGAACAACGAGTACCAGCTGGCCGATGCCTTCAATTTAATGATAAAGCGGGGGCGCAAGGTTGTATTCCGGGATATTCCCGGCTATCATATAGATGTGGGCACGCCCGAAGACCTGCGTGAGGCAAACCGCTTATTTTACCTGCGGGAAGGGTAAAGTCACCTGTTCCGGTAATGCACAAAATTGTATATCAAAATTGATGCCACCACCAGCACGATGAAGTAGGGTATATAGTGCTGGACCGGCTCCAGGTATTGCATTACAGTATCAGCGGTCACAGCCCAGAACATGGAAGCAATCAGGGACGCAGACGCTATCACAGGTATGATCTCACGAACAGAGAAACCCAGGAGTTTTGCAAAACATGCAGTTGCAAGCCCTCCTGTCATCTGGAACGGGATAAAACAAATAATGAATAGTCCCACAAGGCCGAACTTATGCATCACACCGCTTTTATTGGAAGTGATTATCTCTGAGAAATTCATGAACGGTGCCATTAGCGGGAACTGCTTCAACTCTTTATGGAATAATACAAAAATAGGAAGACCTACTAACATGGCCCCGATATCAGATATGAAACTGACCAATATCAGCAAGTGAATGGACATCTCCCTGGAGGCACCATGCAGCATAGCGAACTCCCGGCCGGACAGCATCTGGGTACTGAAGACCAGTAGTAACTCCCTCAGCAGTCCAAATTGGTAGAATATGAAAAGCACTATTGAGACCGATATCACTCCTGTTACGAATACTCCTATAAGAAAGCGGTCAGATTCTGTTTTTTCGATGCTCATATTATTTTAGCGATATATCTTTGGTCTGATTATCAGGATTATAGATAACTATTTTCAATTCACTTTCACTATCATCCCCGGCTGTACTCCCGGTAGGATTTTGCAAAGCCATCCATTGACACCGCTATGGGTACCTGCTATCATTACTGATTTTGTCATGATGTATCACCATTGTTTGAATAATTTTTTCATGGTTTTGCTATACGCCATCGTATCAGCACACCGTTATCCATTTGTTCCAGTGATACAAGTTCCAGCCCGGCAGCATCCGTATTATCAGCAAACCCTGCGCCGTCGACCAGTGTGGGTGCGTCCTTGCCTCCGAGGAACAGGGCACCAATATAAGTAAAAACTTCATCCACCAGTCCCTGGGATATCAATGACCAGTTCAGGGTCGCCCCCCCTTCTACCATCAGTGTACCAATACCGAGTTCCTTCAACTGAGACATAAGTGCCACAAGGTCCACCCTGTCCCTGCCAGCGGTGATGATCCTGGCTTTTTTCTTAAGTTTTTCGACCCTGTCAGCAGGTGCCGTTTCACTTACTGCGATTATCCTCTCACCTTCACCCTTCTTGAAAATATCAGCATCGATCGGGGTCCTTGCCATACTGTCCACAACAATCCTTGCCGGATTCTCACACCTGTTACGTTCCTTGCGATTATGCCTTAAGTCTCCGGATTTGACTGTAAGGCTGGGGTCGTCTGCCAGTACAGTGCCTATGCCAACCATTACGGCATCGGCACCTGCACGTAAATGGTCCACCCTCTCAAAATCATTTTTTCCCGAAATCCTGACCTGTTTGCGCTTGTATGTGGAAATCTTACCGTCTGCTGACATGGCCGCATTAATAAATGTATAAGGACGCATCATTCCTGAATAGACTTTTGGGGTATATATTATTGATTGTTTGATGAGGATGTAGGTGAACATCACAGGACTAACTCACATAGAAGTATTAACATCCCATTCATGCCCAGACTGTCAGGCAGCATTTAACATGGTACGAAAAGTTGCCTAATCGCTATCATATGTCATTGCAACGGAAACCTCTGTGACCACTCTTGAACTTGACATAAGTTCATATGTCAAGTTGGAATCAGGCTGGAATTCCCACTCTGGCCAGATCAACTTCCGGAGGATTTGGATTTCTGCCAATATCCTACCTGCAACTGTGATCATCGAGATTTGGCCAGGGAAATCTCCCGAGTTCCTACCTACCTGCAGTACCCCAGGCAGGTCATATTTGTCATCACAGGGGCTGAAATAAAGCCACAGATAATTTAATCGTGCCGGTGCTATGCGAAAACATATGTGAAAGACCATGAAACAAGGGCAAAGCTGAGAAAGTAAAGACCACAAAACTATAACACTAACAGGTAAAAAAGAAGATTATATGTCAGGTGTAATGAAGAACATCTATGCAACCATAACTGACCATGTCCAGATGGCAGGATACCGGGAAATTGTAGAAGCTCATGGAAGGGCCAGAGGATTGGCAGGATTCGTTTTTAATGATGTTGATGGATCGGTTAAGATTATGGCACGTGGGCTGGAGCCTGTTTTAACTGAATTTATCCAGGATTTGAGATCAGATCGGCCAGACACTATCATAGAAACCATAGAGATCATGGAAGACATCTCATTACCGTCACCATTTGGTAAGATCGCAGTGGATGACATAAGAGAGTATATGGCACGATTTGATAAGGGCATAGACATATTGACAGAACATACGAGGTTGCTGAGCGAAAATAATTCATTTCTTTATGGAATGAATAATAAGCTTGACATGCTTGACGGGATTTCAAATAAGCTTGATACCTTACCGGAAAGAATCGCTGAAGCAATGAAAAGATGATTTTATCTTCGTCCCCGCTACTGGCCCTGAGTGTCAATATGGTGATGATGTACATTCTATTACGGTTTGTTACGT
>PYCK01000171.1 GCA_009649835.1 Candidatus Methanocomedens sp.
GGGTACCCCACAGGTTACCAGCCCTTAAGGATTTCCTTGGAATAATGGGTTAGTTGTTCATTTTTCCCTGCGTATAAGACTATATTTCTGTACCTTCTTCATCCTGGCAAGGTTCAATACCCTTGTCATCTCCTTTTCTTCCAGGTCCCTGGATTCGATATAACCCATCTCCACCGCCTCATGGAATATCTCATACCCGCGTCCTGACCTTGTAAATACCGTGGTCCATCCATCAGGAGTACCTACACCACCAAAACTGATCGCTGCATGCCTGGCGGTGAGGTCTGTGCAGTATTTACATGAAGAACTCCTGTATGGGTCCAGTTCACTAAGATCGTAAACAAAGGTCTCACCCCCCTTCTCAAGTTCGATCTTCCCCCGCCATATCTTCATACTTTCAATGTCTTTCAGTTCCAGATGCCTGGATACCACAAACTCTTCAATACCCTCGTATGAGAACGTATCCATGCAGAATAGTCCCAGGGGAAGGATATTGGCACGCATGAACATATGCAGCAAACCGTAAGGGCTCTTGTATATCTTATAGACCGCATCAATATTGCACGGGGGCCCTACAAGTGCGATACTGCGCATACCCTGCTGTACAGCGTTCATCAGGGCCTGTATGGTCATGCTGTGGGCGTAGATACTGCCTGCAGACTCCATTATTTCGTCGTATGTGGTGGCAATGACAGGTACAGGTCTCCAGGGGTCATCTTCGGATTTTACTGTGACTATTGCACAATCGAGCAGCCCCTCCTCCAGTAAATAGGCCAGCAGTGATGTGACTACTCCCCCGTCCTGTCCCCTGACCCCTTTCAAGGCTGACCGGGCCGCATAAGGATGCCTGATACTACCAACCAGTCCCTCTTCTGTGGTAATGGTACGGGGGCACTGGTTATAGCAGATACCGCATGCCGTACAGGGACCGATCAGCTTGGGTTTTTCGCCTTCCATGATAATTGACGGGCAGCTTGCTGCACAGGCACCGCAGGCAGCACAGATTCCGGGTTTAATTATATCCTTGCGCAGCCGGCCGAAAGATATCTTTTCTTTGTCCTTCAGACTGCGTTTGACCCTGACAATGTTCTTTGCCACATCATCGAATTTTTTCTTGCATTCAGGGTCATGGAAATAGTAGGTTTTTCCATCCTGATCAGAGGTATATGGAGTATCGGGAGGTACTTCGCGTTTACATATTGGATCAATGGGCATATTCGTTACTTCCTGAATTGAATCTGCGGCAATGGGTAATATCATTAACGGTGTGGAAGGTATGTCCATAAGTTATCATTCCATCAAGTCCTGGAGTAGCCATGGAGTAGTCCTGGAGTAGGTTTTTATCCGAATCTATTGTTTATTGAATTCCAATGAAGCACACTATTCCTGAACTATTATCCCCGGCAGGCAGTCCTGAGTCCTTAAAAGCGGCAGTAGAGAATGGAGCCGATGCAGTTTACCTTGGTTCAAAAGAATTCAGTGCCAGGGGACATGCTGATAATTTTGACAGGGACCAGCTACTGGAAGCTATCGATTTTGCACACCAGCGGGATGTGTCGGTATATATCACAGTGAACACACTGGTGAAAGAGCAGGAAATTGAAGACGCCGTGGAATACCTGGAACAACTGTGCAACCACGGGGCCGATGCAGTAATAGTCCAGGATATGGGAATCCTGAATATATTAAATGAACACCTGCCCAAGCTGCCGATTCATGTAAGTACCCAGATGAGTATCCACAACAGTGCAGGCACAAAACTGCTGGGATCAATAGGTGTAAAACGGGCAGTACTTGCCAGGGAACTGGATATTGAAGAGATAAACACCATACGCTCGTCCACCGATATCCAGCTTGAGGTGTTCGTACACGGTGCAATGTGTATATGCTATTCAGGCAGGTGCCTTATGAGCAGTTTTATTGGCGGCAGGAGCGGAAACAGGGGGTACTGCGCCCAGCCATGCAGGAAGGAATATTCACTTGAAGGGAACAGGATGAGTAGTACAATGAGTAGTAAATACCTGTTGAGTCCGAGGGACCTGAACCTGTCATCCCGCCTCCCGGACCTTATTACTGCCGGAGTGGATTCCATCAAGATCGAGGGTCGCATGAAGCGCCCCGAATATGTGGCAGTGGTTACCAGGACATATCGTGACATCCTGGATCGGCTTTCCACTGATCCGACAAACGGGGCCACGCCGGATGAGATGCGGCGACTTGAGGTCATATTCAACAGGGGTTTTACTGAAGGCTATCTCAACGGAGACCCTGGAAGAAAGCTCATGAGCATGGATACTCCGGGTAACAGGGGTATCCTGCTGGGGCACGTTACCGGTAGCAATCCGGGACGGGGGACCATCACCGTGAAACTGGATGCCGCCATTAATGTGGGTGATGGTATAATGGCTGGTGTCAAAGGCACCTCGATACGCTTGCTGTGGATGGGAGGGCATAAGGTTCAGAGTGCACAGGCAGGGGAAGTTGTTACTTTTCCCTACGGTTGGGCCATTGCCACAGGCACACAAGTGTTCAAGACATTTGATTCGATACTGGTCGCCTCAGCAAGGAAGACATACCAATCAGTTCAACGAAAGGTCCCTGTCACCGTTCAGGTTGAAGCAATAAAAGGTCATCCACTACTGGTCCGGATGAGTGACTATCATGGGAACACTGGGGGATCAACGTCAGAAAATGTAATCTCTTCTGCAAGGCAGCAGCCGCTGGATGAACAGGCACTTGAGAAACAGGTCAGTAAACTGGGAGACACATGTTTCCAGGCAGAAGCAATCAATATCCAAATGGATGATGATATTTTCATTCCACTATCCATGATCAACTCGGCCAGGCGCGAGGCGATCGAAGAACTCGGCCGGCTGCGACTTACAGGGTACCGCCGGGTATGCAGTTCGGTTGGACTGCTAACACCTCATCCACCTGATATTAAGGACCGCAGGCCGGTATTATCAGTCCGGGTGGCAGGGCCGGACTGGGTCAATGCTGCTGTTTCAGGCGGGGCCGCCAGGGTGTACGTTGATATTGAAGGCATTACAGGGAACGAGCCTGCCACCAATACTGCTATTGAAGAGGCACACCGGGCCGGAGCAGTCGTATTCATCCGCCTGCCTGATATTGTGAAGGATAAAGAAATGTCCCTGGTCACAGGAACATTGGACCAACTCCATGGTGTTGACGGCATACTGGCGGCCGGGCCTGACCAGATATCCTGGTTAAAGGAGATGTATGACCTTCCGCTGGCCGCAGATTATCCTGCTAATGTATTCAATGCACAGGGACTGGACTTTTTAACCGCTCTGGGAGCAGGTAGCATCACTGTGTCTCCTGAACTGACCCTGGATGAGATTACCAGTATCTCTGCCGGTTATGATATTGAATGCCTGGTCCAGGGAAGTGTGCAGTTGATGGTATCCGAACACTGCCTGATAGGCGGTATCAAGGGATGCGATAGTCCAATCGGGGAGGGGTGCGATAGTCCAATTGGAGTTAAGGGTGAGATTAAGGGTGAGATTAAGAGTGGAGTTAAAGGTGGAGTAGAGGGTGAAGTTAAGGGAAGCATAACAACTGAACAGATCACCAGACCCTGCCAGCCTGGGAGCACTAAGGGTACTGGGTGCACTGGGTGTAGTATCAGGGATAAAAAAGGATTTGTATTCCCTGTGAGACATGACAACCAGTGCAGGACACATATATACAATTCAAAGGAACTGGGTCTGATAGACAGTATACCTGATATCCTGGAAGCTGGGGTGAGATCCTTGAGGATAGAAGGAATGTTCTATGATGCAAAACAGGTGGAAGAGGTCACAATGTTATATTCCCATGCTATTGAAACCTATTTGGAGAACCCGGCACAGTATGATGGAAGTGTCCACCTGTCCGGGCTGAAGAAGATGTTTCCGGGTAACCTGACCACTGGCCATTATTTCAGGGGTGTGCAGTAATGAGCCGGGTATTCCTGTCAGGTTCCATGCGGGGCGGGCGCAGATTGGTTGAAACCTACAGGTTCATGGCGGATGTGATGCTATCGGAGGGGGTAGAGGTGCTGAGCGAACATGTGGCCCGGGAGACGGTGTTTGATGATGAGAGGGGGATGAGCGAGCAGGAAATATTTATGCGGGATGTGGGCGGCATAGAGCAGTGTGACTGCCTGGTGGCAGAGGTGAGCGTGCATTCTATCGGTGTAGGATACGAGATATGCTATGCTGTGGGCCTGGAAAAGCCTGTGCTGTGTGTGTATGAGCGGGACTCAAATGTATCAGCTATGGTGCTGGGGAATAAGGAGGTAGTTGCGCAGAGTTATGGTGATCCGGATGAACTGCGGCAGCTTGTGCTGGGGTTTGTGGGGTCGGTAGAGTCAGGTGAGCATGTATCAAAAAAAGTGAAAAACAATGGATAATGGGATTGTACCATGGACTTTTATTATAAATTGAGACTTGCCCTTTATTTCAGGTGGAAATATATATTACGGATTATAATAATTGCCATAATGGTGATGACCTTTCCA